>NZ_JBFAXX010000054.1:0-61772 GCF_040680995.1 Kitasatospora sp. NPDC051914 | reverse complement strand
AAACCCCCGACGAGACCATCACGACAGCCCTTACCGCCTAGCCTGAAACCGGATCACCGAGTGGCCGTCGATACACCACTCCGGCGGACGTGACCTGCTACAGAGGCTCAATCACTCAGCCCGGATTCACCGGGTAATGGCTGGTCCAGCATTCAGACATGACCAAGATCACGATCCGTAGCCGGTGGGTAGTCGACTGGCGGCCAGCGAAATCCGCTCACTGCCTCGACGGGGCCTTTCGATTGAGCGCCGGTCGGTGGAAGCTTCGGGTCGGTGCCAAAGCCCCTGTACCTGCCCGAGATCAGAGCCAGTCCGGCTCTGTCCGGCCGACCTGCTGGACGGCCGTGGCGTGGGGGTGCTCCCACCAGCGGTCGTCGCCGAGCAGCTCCTTGCCGAGGTCGCGGTCGCCGGCGAGGCTAACGACCAGCATGGTGCGGGTGGCGCCGTCCTGTGAGAGGGGAACCGTCCGGTGCATGGTGGTGTCTGGACCATGCCGCCGCAGGTGAGGGGAGGCATGCACAGCGCCCAGTTCAGGGCGAAGCTGTAGTCGTCCCAGTGTCAGCCGTGAGTGTCGGACGCGAACTACTGATCGGCAATCAGGTTGTGTTTGTCGTCCGACATCTCCTGGGTGACCCGTTCCCTGGCGATCCCGGACAGGAAGCGCAGTAGGGCCTCGGAGCCGGCACGGATCAGCCCGTCGGGCACCAGCCGTGCGGACTGGTCGAACTTCACGAATCCGGTGCGCTGGAAGCGGTCGGCGAGGCGGCGGCTCTCCAGCCGGTTGCGGCGGCCAGTAGGGCGATGGCCGGGATGAACAGCAGTGCCGTGCTGCCGCCGTTCACGACGGCGAGGTGGGCGAAGACCGCTGCACCCAGTGCGCCGCCCGCCTGGTCGAGGCTGCTGAGCCAGGCCATGGTCTCGGTGACCGTGCCGTCGGGTGCGAGGTCCCCGCCCGCCGTCCGCAGCGTCCCGAAGACGGAACCGATCAGTAGCCCGGCCACCGGGCAGACCAGCAGGACCGCCTGCGGCGAGATCCGGGCGGCCAGTGCCAGCACGCCGGTGCCCAGCGCGAAGAGGCCGAGGAGTACGGAGACCCTGGGCCCGCGGGACAGCCACGCCGGTGCCGCGCCGAGGGCGAGGCTTCCCAGGGTGCTGCCCACCGACATCACCCCCAGGTACAGGCCGGCGTACGAGGCCGCGTGGTTCTGCTGGGCGTAGATCGGCAGCACGACGTCGACGGCGGTGAGCGATACGACGAACAGTGCGTCCGCGGCCATCAGGCGGCGCAGTGGTGCGGACGTCAGCGGCCCCAGCCAGTGCCCGGGCCGGCTCGGGCTGCGGGCGGGCGGGGTGTTGACCAGCGGAGCGACCACGCCGGCCGTCAGGACCGCGACGACCGCGAACGGTGCGACGCCCGAGACCGACAGGCTGAGCCAGCCTGCCAGCACCGGGCCCATGACCAGTGCGGCGCCCATCATGGTCGAGTCGAGCGCCATGGCGGTGGCCAGCACCCGTGCATCGGCGACCGTGTGCCATATCGACCGCATCATGGCGGTGACCGGCGGGGTGGTGGCTCCCAGCGCCGCGGCCAGCGCCACGACGGCGGTGTCGGACCCGTGGGCGCGCACCTGGAGGACCAGCAGGACCGTGGCTCCGAGGTACCCGGCCAGCAAGCCGGGCAGAACGGCGCGCGGCGAGTACCGGTCGACGAGCCGGCCGCGCAGCGGGGCGGTCACGCCCTGGCCGATCATGAAGCTGCTCACCGCCAGCCCTGCCGTGCCGTACGAGTGGTCCCGGCCGACCAGGAGCAGCAGGCTGAGCAGGACCATGCTGGGCGGCAGCTTCGACGCCATGCTGATCGCCGCGATCCGCCAGAAGCCGGGGACGCGCATCAGTTCGCGGTAGCCGGCAGGCGGCAGATGCGATTCGGACTCGGCCCCGGTCTGCGTCTCAGGAGGCGAGGACATGGCCGTCCCCGGGTCGCAGTGCCCGTGAGCGGTGCAGGTCCGCCGCCACGAAGGTGCGCTGCAGCCAGCGGTCCCGTCCGTCGTAGCGCGGGCGGAAGGCCGAACGGCCGTGCACGGTCACCCGGTTGTCCACGATGGCGAGGTCCCCGGGGAGCAGCCGGACCGCGTTGTGGGAGTTCTGGAACAGGTCGCCGAGTTCGGCCATGGCGGCAGCAGCCTGCCGGGTCAGCGGCTTCGTCGCGGCCTCGTCGACGCGCAGCACCGGGTCCTCCGGGCTGCCCGTCAGGACGGCGTGCGGCCGGCCTTCCCGGCCCGAACCGAACGACGGCGGAGGGGCGGTGACGAAGTGCGGTCCGCGCAGCGTGTGCAGAGTCGCCTCGCTCAGGTCGGGCAGCACCTGGCGGGCGGAGCAGGTGCGCAGCTCGGCGCTCCCGTCGTGGTCCGCGCGCAGGCACAGCAGCATCACGTAGTCCGGCCGGTGGTCGTGGAAGGCGTTCTCCACGTGGAAGGTGAGCCGGGTCGAGCCGGCGTTGCCCTGGAAGTCCTCCTGCCCGGGGACCGGGACCACGTCCTGCACCAGCGCGCCGGACTTCTCCTGCTGGAAGGCGATCGGGTCGCCGAGCCCGTGGGCGGCCAGCATCAGGACGGCGGCCGGCACGGAGGCCGTGCGCTGGACGGAGCCGCCGACGGCGGGTGTGTCCGGGATCCCGTGTTCGTCGGCCACCGGCAGGCCACGGATCAGGAGTGTGCCCGATGTGTCGGAGTCGCGCCTGAACTCTGCGAGGGTGCTGCGTAGTTGCTCCGGGGCGCCGGCCCATGCCTGCCGGGTGGCGCGGATCCACTCCGGGCTGTCGATCTGGCCCCCGGCCACGCTGCGCAGGTCTTCGGCGAGCTGTTCCATCGCGCTTGCCGTGCGGGCGTCCACCTGGACGGGGCCGGGATGCATCGAGGTTAGGAGAGTCATGCTGTTCCTCTTGCGTCGCGAATGTCGGGTTCAGAACGGCCCTGCAGGCGGGCGGGCCGGGATGACGGACGGGTGCGCCGGGCCCTGTCCCCTGCCCCGGTGCGAGGGGCCGGGGCAGGGGACAGGGAGAGGGGAGGACTCCGTCAGACCGCCCGGTCCGGGACGATCTCCAGCCGGACGATGTCCCGGATCTCGGCGAGCACCCGGACGACCGCGTCCTGGTCGGGGCCGGAGACCCAGGCGCCGAACGGGATGGTCTTGGTGTCCGTGGTGAGCGGCACGTGGTCCCCGGGCTGGTAGGAGACCAGGACCTTGTCGACACCGGGGTGGTTGCGGATCTGCTCCAGGCCGTGCACGGCCACCAGGGTGCCCGGGGCGTCGTCGTTGCGGACGGCGCTCGCGCCGAAGACGGCGCGGCTGTTGATCGGCCTGTCCATGACGGGGGGACGCTTCCCGAGGTAGCACTCCAGCGCGTCGTGGAACGGCCGGATGTCGGTGAAGTTCGACCACTGGTCGGTGGCCGGGCCGCCGGGGAGCCGGGCCGCCGTCTCCATCAGGTAGACGCCGTCGGCGTTGACCTTCACCTCGGTGTGGCTGGGGCCGCGGTGCACGCCGAACGCGGTGAGCACGTCCTCGACGTACGCCTCGACCCTGGCCCAGTCCCGGTCCTCCCGGACGGCCTGGACGTTGTCCCAGAGCGGGAAGTCGTAGTCCCGGTCGTCGGGCTGCCGGTACTCCCACATGTCCAGCACCCGGTGCTCGCCGTCGCTGCTGAAGGCGTTGACCGCGAACTCGCGTCCCCGGACGTACTCCTCGACCAGCCACTCCTCGACCGGCCAGCCCCACATGTCGACCGTCTCCACGGCGCGGTAGTTGCGTGCGGCCTCGCTGTCGTTCACCAGCGTGGTGCCCAGCGAGCCGGCGCCCATGGTCTGCTTGACGATGACCGGGTAGCCGATGCTCTCGGCGGCCTCCAGCACCTCGGACGGGTCCTTCACCAGCCGGAAGGCCGGGATGCGGATGCCGGCGGCGGCCGCGTGCTCGCGCATGGCGACCTTGTTGCGCCGGGCCCAGGCGAGCGCGAGGTCGTTCCCGGGCAGGCCGAGTTCGTGCGCGACGACGTCGGTGAGGTGGACGGCGGACTCCATCGCCGGGACGACGGCCCTGATCTCGAAGTCGAGCCCGGCCAGTGCGGCCAGCAGCTCGGGAGCCTCGAGATTGAAGAGCGAGACGTCGTCGCCCGCGGAGTGGTTCGGCCAGGTGGTGTTCAACTCGCCGGGCTCGTTGGTGTAGAGGGACACGACGGCCAGCCCCATGTCCCGGGCGGCCTGCTTGTACCCCACCCCGATGTTCACCGGGTCGATCAGGAGGACGGCCGGCTTGCGGTCGTTCAACTGCTCTGCTCCTTCCTGTGGACGGTGCGGCCCGGCCGGCGGCCGGTGGTGTGCTTCACCGGCCGGCCGGTGCGAGCAGGTCGGGGTGGTGGCGGGCGACGAGCTCGGGGAACCCCCGCTGCAGCCCCTTCATGACGTTCTCGCCGTAGCACGCGAACAGCGGGTTGTCCGGGTCGTGGACGACCCCGCCCGCGGCGGAGACGTAGGGGCTCGGCAGCGGCTGCATCGACGCCTCCAGCCGGGGGCTGAAGAAGAACGGCGCGGAGTAGCGGTCGACACCCGGCGCCGGGCGGACCACCCGGTGGACGGTGGCCCGGAGGTAGCCGCGGGTGGCGACCTCGAGCAGTTCGCCGAGGTTCACCACGAACGCCCCCGGCACCACCGGGACGTCGACGAACCGGCCGTCGTCGACGGCGACCTGCAGACCGCCCTTGTCGTCCTGCAGCAGCAGGGTGAGCAGGCCGAGGTCCTTGTGGATTCCCGCGCCCTGGCCCTCTGCGTCGTCCGCGCCGGTGGCCGGGCCCGGGTAGTGCAGCAGCTTGAAGTGGACCTGCGGGTCGGGGTCCACCACCGCGTCCAGGAAGTCGGCGGGCGTCTCGAGCGCCTCCAGCAGGAGCCGGAGCAGCCGGTGCGAGACCTCGGTCAGCCGGCTCATCCAGTCCAGTACGGCGGGGCGCAGGGCCGGCAGTTCGGCCGGCCACTGGTTGGGGCCGACCAGCCGGAGGTAGGCGGGGTCGCCGGGGCCCGGGGTGCCGGCCGGCCGCTCGGGGCCGACGTCCAGTTGCTGGCGCAGGTCCGGGATGCCGCGGGTGCGCTCCCGGCCGAGCTGCGAATAGCCGCGGAAGTGCGGGGAGTCCAGGATGTCGAGGGCCTCGCGGCTCTCCTGCGGCAGGGCGAAGAACTCGCGGGCCAGGTCGAGCAGTTCGGCCGCGCCGTCGACGCCGTGGCCGACCAGCTGGAAGAAGCCGATGTCGTGGGCGGCTGCGCGCAGCCGGTCCAGGAACTCGGCGCGCGCCTGCGGGCCCCGTTCGGTGTCCCGGAGGTCGAGTACGGGAAACATGTCGGACATGGGGTGCCTTTCGGTCAGGCTCCGCGGAGGAAGGTGAACAGCTCGGAGCGGGCGGGACCCTCCTCGGCGAAGGCTCCGTTGAAGGAGCTGGAGGTCATCCGGGCGGCGGTCCTGATGCCGCGCATGGTCATGCACAGGTGCTCGCCGTTGCCGATGACGGCGACGTCCTCCGCGCCGGTGATCCGCATGATGTCGCCGGCGATGTCCGAGACCAGGCGCTCCTGGACCTGCAGCCTGTGGGCGTGCCGGTGTGCGATCCGGGCGAACTTGGACAGGCCGAGCAGCTTGCCCGCGGGCCGGTAGGCGATGGACAGCGTGCAGTTGAACGGCAGCAGGTGGTGCTCGCACAGCGACCACACCTCGATGCCGGAGACCAGCACCAGCTGGCCGGTGGAGGTCGCCTCGAACAGCGTCTCGACGGTGCCGGGGTCGTAGTCGGTGAACTCCCGCCACCAGCGGGCGTAGCGCGCCGGGGTGTCCTTGAGCCCGTCGCGGGTCACGTCCTCGCCGATCTCCGTCAGCAGCAGGCGTGCGAGATCCTCCAGGGGATCCGTGCCGGTCGTGTCGACGAGGTCCAGGAGCCGGTCGTCGACCTGTGTGTTGAACATTGCTCAGACACCCCTCTTGTGTCCCCAGACCAGGGTGTGCAGCCTGGTCGTGATGTTCCAGCCCCGGTCGATGACCTCGGGGACCAGATCTTCCATGTGCTTGTCGATCGCCCCGCGGCTCTGCCCCTCCGGCATGATCCAGACCGAGGTGATCCCGAACTGCTGGACGAGCTCGGCGACCTCGTCCAGGTCCGTCGTGCTCTCGCAGACGAACTTGAAGGTGCTGGAGGGCAGTTCGGCCATCCTGCGGAGTGCGCGCGGGACGATCCGGCGTGCCGCGGGGTCTCCGGCGTGCGAGAGCTTCGGTGAGACGTTGAAGCGCACGCCGGCCTCGATCAGGCGGTCGTCGGGCACCCGCGTGCCGTTGGTCTCGATCTCGATCTCGATGCCCCGGCCGGTCAGCCGGTCGACCAGCGGCACCAGCCGCTGCTGCTGGCTCAGCGGCTCTCCGCCGGAGATCACCACCAGGTCGACGCCGTAGTCGAGCAGCTTCTCCGCGACCGCGCCGACGGTCATCGACCGGAGTTCGACCTTGGGGTCGTACTTCACCCCCGCGTCGCTCCGGCCCGTCCAGTCCCAGGTGTACGGGGTGTCGCACCAGTGGCACGCGAGGTTGCAGCCGCCCAGCCGCAGGAAGGCGCAGCGGCGGCCGATCGATCTGCCTTCGCCCTGGAAGGCCGCTAGGTGGGGCCGAAGATCTCGTTGACGACGAGTTCCGGTTCCACGGGGCACCACCTCACTTCCGTCTGTCGGGTTGTGGCGTCAGTGCGCCGCAACGGATGGTCAGGGCCGGTACTCGGCCCAGGTCTTCGGCGTCTCGGAGACGCGGACGGCGGTCAGCTCCGGGAACTCCTTCGACCACTGGTCGTAGATCCACACGGCGAGGTTCTCGGCCGACGGGTTCTGCTCCGTGAGCACGTCGTTGAGGTGCCGGTGGTCGAGCCACTCGTCGATCCAGCCCTTGAAGCCGGCGAGCTCGCCGTAGTCGCGGACGAAGCCGGGGGCGGTGAGCCGGTCGCGTTCGGCGCTGAGTTCGAGCTCCACCGCGTAGTTGTGGCCGTGCAGCCGGCCGCACTGGTGCCCCTCGGGCAGGCCGTGCAGCTGGTGGCTCGCCGAGAAGGCGAACTGCTTGGTGATGCGCAGGGTCATGACTTCTTCTCCTGGTAGGTGGTCGGGTCGTTGACGGCGGCGCCGGCGAAGGCGTCCTGCCGCTCCCAGCAGGACGCGCAGCGCCCGCAGTGGATCTCGCCGCCGCGGAAGCAGGTCCAGGTGCGGGTCCAGTCCACGCCGAGCCCTTCGCCCAGCAGGACCACGCCGCTCTTGTCCATGCCGGCCAGCGGGGCGAGCAGGGTGAGGTCGGGGTGTGCGTATCCCCGGGTGGCGATCCGCTCCATGGCGTCGAAGGCCTCGAGGAAGGCGGGGGTGCTGTCGGGCACCGAGGCGACGTCGCCGGCCATCACGCCGATGGCGACGGCCTCGGCCTGCTCCACGACGGCGATCGCGTAGGCGGCGGCGAGCAGCAGGGCGTTGCGGTTGGGGACGATGTTGGGGCTCTCGCCGTAGGTGTTCCAGGTCTGCTCGGGCACGTCGACCGAGGGGTCGGTGAGCGAGGAGCCGTGGAACATGGCGCCCAGGGCGCTCAGATCGGCGACCTGGTGCACCGCGCCGAGCCGTTCGGCCGCCTCGGCCGCGTAGTCGTGCTCCTTGCGGTGGCGCTGGCCGTAGTCGACGGACAGCAGGTGGAGCTCGTTGCCCTGCTCCTTGAGGTGGTGCGCCATGGTGACGGAGTCCATGCCGCCCGAGACGATGGCGATGATCTTGGACATGTGCGTGGTGTTCCTTCGGAGTTCGAGGCAGCGGTCAGGACAGCGGGGTGCCGTGCACGGTCACCGCGGCGGCTGCCTGCTCCAGCGCCGCCGCGCAGGCCTTCTCGCTGTCGGACGTCGCGATGACGAGGGCGTAGCGGCACCGGGCGTAGTCGACCGGGGGGAGCCTCAGCGGGGTGCCGGGTTCCACCAGCGGCTGCAGCTCGTGGATCCCGGACGGCAGCCGGCCGTGGTCGATCTCGATGGACTCGACCGTGAGGTCGTGGTGGGGGTAGAGGAACCGGACGGCGGCCGTGGCCGAGCGCGTCGGCGTGGTGTCGGGTACGGCCCCGCATGCGAGGTCCGCCGCCACCAGCCCGGTCTCGATGCCGGTGGCGAGCCGGCCCAGGTAGGGGATCCGGTCCCCGCCGATCCGGGCGTTGATCTCGACGATCCGCGGCCCGGCGGCCGTCAGCCGCAGCTCGGTGTGCGTCACCGTGTCGGTCAGTCCGACGGCGGTGTGCGCGTCCTGCAGCACCTTCAGCAGGGCCTCGTCGTGCAGCAGCGCGTCGTCGGCCCGGACGGTGTGGCCGACCTCCTCGAAGCCGGGCGCGTAGCCGAGCTCCTTGCGGGCCACGAACAGCGCGGTGACCTGCCCGTCGCGGCAGAGCGACTCGACGCTGATCTCCGGGCCGTCCAGGAACTCCTCGATCAGGACGGGGCGCTCGAAGGCCGGCACCCCGTCGAACCAGATCCGGCCCGCCTCCAGATAGGCCTCCTCCAGCTGCTCCGGCCCTGCCACCAGCGTCACTCCGCAACTCGCGGACAGCGCACGCGGTTTGACCACCACCGGGTAGCCGATCCGGGCCGCGGCGGCCCGGGCCTCGGCCAGGTCCGCGACGGCGACCGATTCGGCCTGCGGGACGCCGGCCCGTGCGAGTGCCTCGCGGCCGGTGTACTTGTCCCGGCAGGCGTGCACCGCGGCCGGCGGGCTGGTGCGCAGACCCAGCGCGGTGGCCAGCGCGGCGGCCGCCTCCACCCGGGTCTCCTCGTACGTCACCACGCCGGCGAAGCCCTCCCGGCGGCCACGGGCGACGTCCGCCATGGCCTCGGCGTCCAGGGTGTCCACGACGGTGAAGGCGTCGAGGTGGGGCAGCTCCCAGGTGGGAGGCGCGGGGCAGAGCAGGTGCAGCCGGTACCGGGCACTCATGGACTGCAGGAGGTACTCGCGCCAGATCCGTCCCCCGCTGCCCACCAGCAGCAGGTGCGGTCGTTCGGCGGCCGGTCCGTCCGGGCCGGCGGTCGTCGTGGTCATGCGGCCACCGTTTCTCGGTAGGTGATGGGCGGAGGTCATCGCGCTGCGGGTGCAGCGGGTTCCAGTGGCTCGACCTCGACGGTGAGCCGGGCGACGCCCTCCCGGGCCCGGTGCAGTGCGCCGTCCGCGTCGTCGCCGACCGCGAGCGCCTCGCCGTAGCGGTCCTCGGAGCTGCGGATCGGGGCGATGACGTCGCCGACCGCGGCGGAGAGGTCGGCCGCCGTCACCCCTTCGACGGCTTCGGCCTCGGCCAGCCCACCGGCGGCCGTCACCCGGCCCTGCGGAAGCGTGAGGAACCAGATGGCCGCGGCGCCGACCAGGGGCTCGGCCGCCAGGTCCACCGGCTGCCCGGACAGCCAGGCGAAGTTGAGCCGGTGGATGTCGTGGCCGGTGGCGAGCCGGAGGAGTTCCACGATCGCGTCGCCGCCCGGGCGGGTGTGGGTCTCGATCAGCCGGGGCCCACGGGCGGTCAGCATGATCTCGGTGTGCCCGGGGCCCTCCTGCACTCCGAGGGCGGTCAGGACCGCCCGCACTTCGTCCGCGATCGCGTCGCGCTCCTCGGCGCTGATCCGGGCCGGCACCACGTGGCCGATCTCGACGAAGTTCTCCGTCGTGAACTTCTCGGTGACGGCGAGGAGATGGTGCACCCCGGCGGTGCTGTGCGTCTCGACGCTGAACTCCCGGCCCTGGAGGAACTCCTCGACCACCCAGGGCGCCGAGTCGCCACCGGGGAACTCCAGCCGTGACGTGGTGCTCTCCAGAGCGGCCCGGTCCGTGACGACGAAGACGTCCTTGCTGGCGCTTCCCTGCGCGGGCTTGACGATCACCGGGAATCCGGCGGCCTCGACGAACTCCTGCAGGTCTGCGGGGGTCCGCACCTCGGCCGCCGAGACCCGGCCGACGGCCTTGTCGCGCAGGATCTCCCGCATGAGCGCCTTGTCGTTGACCGCGGCCACGGTGCGCAGCGGGTTGGACCCGAGCCCGAGTTCGTGGTTGATCCTCGCCGCGGCCAGGGAGTACTGGTCGCCGACCGTGAGGGCCAGGTCGAACGGCACCACCCGGTGCACGGCGAGCGCGAGTTCGACCGCGGTTTCGGGCGCCAGGTCGGGCAGCAGGAACACGGCATCGGCCAGTTCGCGGTGCCGTTCCGTCATCGCCGATTTCGGCCCGGCGAAAACGACGCGGCAGCCGGCCTCGCGGGCCGCCTCGAGCGCCTCCGTACGCCTTCCTCCGATGAGGAGCACGCTCTTGACGACGGAATCTCTGATCACTGGGGGGCTCCAAAGCATCAAGACATCAAGTGAACGGTGCCGGTCGGCACGGCGGGTTCAATCGAGTTCACCCGGCGGCTCCTCGACGATTCCCGCGAGCTTTTCGTAGGCCTCCTGGAGATGCTCGGGACGCCCCGCCTGGACGGCCAGGAACCCGCCGATTCCGAACAGCCCGCTCCGCTTCCTGGCGGCGAGCTTCTCCTCGAACTCCGCGCGGGGCATTCCGTCGGTGTAGAGGGACTTTCCGCTGAGCGGAAGCGGAATGCGCACATTGGCCCCGGGGTCGCGCACCGTCCCCGGCGGGTCCTCACCGCGGGCCACCGTCTCGATCGCCTCGAAGTACCTGCGCCTGAGCAGGGTGATTCCGGCGTCGGTGCGCCCGAGCTGCTCGCGGCTGCGGTCGGCGACCGTGCCCTGCCCGACCCACGCCGCGAAGTCCTGGTTCCCGGTGTGCGACATGAGCATCCGCCCGGTTGCCGGGTCGGTCAGCGGGCCGTACCAGTAGGGGACGGCGCCGGTCTCCTGGGCGTCCGTGGAGACGTCGTCCGGCAGCACCGAGTACTGCCAGGTGATGTTCAGGGTGTTGTGGTCGTCCACCGGTACGCGGAACTCGATGGTGTTCCCCGATGCCAGGGTGTAGGGCCACAGGCAGAGGATGCCGCCGTCCTCCACCCTGCTGGTGCCCGCGTACGAGACCTTCGGCGGGACCGCGGGGGTCTCGATCTCGCGGCCGTTGACGAATCCGAACTCGAATTCCAGGAAGTCGATCGACAGGTGGCTCGGGACGTAGACGGGGGCGTCCGGAGCGGTCCGCACGGCGTTCCCGTTCAGGTGCAGCCATTCGAAGTGAACGGGGTCCATCCCGTTCTCGTGGCACTGGAACCAGTTGCACGGGAGCCGGGTCAGGATGAGCTCGACGAATCCGTGCCGCCAGCCGAAGGGCTCGAAATTCGGCAGCAGCGGTGCCGGGTCCGGCCCCAGGTAGGCCCAGACCAGTCCGCCGAGGGTCGCGGTGGGATAGGAGGCCACCCGGACCTTGTCACGGAATCCCCCGGCCGGGCCCGCCTCCTCGAAGGGCTGGTTGACGCACCGGCCCTCCGAGTCGAAGGCCCAGCCGTGATAGGCGCACCGGATGCGGTCGCCGTCGACCCAGCCGGTGCCGAGGTCGGTGCCCCGGTGCGGGCACCCGCGGGAGATCAGACCGTGGCTTCCGTCCGACTTCCGGAACAGCACGAGATCCTCACCCAGCAGCCTGACGGGCTTGACGCCCTGCTCGCGCAGCTCCGCGATGGGGGCGATCGGATGCCAGTACCTGCGCAGCAGTTCACCCATGGGTGTGCCGGCGCCCACCTCCGTCAGCGTCCGGTTCTTCTCTGCCGACAGCATCGTGATCCCTTTCGTTGCATGGAGAGTGGTGGGGAACGTGTGCCGGGGACAGGTGGTGCCCAGCACTGCGGACCGACCGGCGGCATGGCGGACGTCCGGTAGGTTCGGCGTGAAGGTTCGAATGCCCGTGGCACGCGAGCGCGCTGCGCGCATCGCAGGCCCGGCGCGCAGCGGCGCCACGGCCCGTTGCATCGGGCGGCGCAGTGCCGTGAAGTGAATGTCCGTCAGAACAGGTTCTCGGCAGGACGTCGGCTCTTCCGGCATCACGTGGATGCTCGTGCCGCGGTCGAGGATCGTTTTCGGGCGCGGGCCCACTTCCACCCAACCGACAGCGGATGGATTCCGCTGCCCCCGCACCCGGGCGGAGCCTCGGGGGGTTCTACGGCTGCGGCCCGGCGGAACGCTCCGCCTGTGGATCGCCGGGCCGCCGTCCCGGACACGGTGACCGCGTCCGGGCACAACAGTGCAGTCGCATTCGGCGACTTCGGCCCCGGTGGGGCCGGAACGCTAGCTGAGTGGCGCCCGTGCGCAGGACAGATGAGGATTGCCGCCGTCGGGCCCCCAGGCCGTCGTGACCGGGCAGCTCTGTCCGGCCGTTGTCCGCTCCGGGCCGGTCCATGCGCCCGATGCCCCGGTGTTCACCGCGACCGCACCGATGATCCCGAACCCCAGCGCCGTGACCGCCATCAGGCGTGCGACCCTCTTCTTCACGGGATTCCCCTCCTCATCCTGTCTGGACAACCTCTGCAGGCGGGCACTTGTGGTGCATCGCCCAGGAAGAACGATCGCATCACGGGGTGGCGAACGGGAGGCCGTGAATGTCTCATCTGCGCGCCATGCACGTTCAGGAGGTAATCGGTGGTGAAGGACCCGCTGGACCCGGCAGGGCCGACGATCGACGAGGCGGCGCTCGCCCTGTACCAGTGGACCCTGGTCAACGGCCCCCTCACCGAACGCCTCCTGCCGCGGGCCGCGAGCGAGACCGGGCTCACGGAAGCCGCCTGCCTCGCCGCTCTCCAGACCCTGACCGCGGCCCGCCTCCTCAAGCCCGCCGATGCCGCGGCAGCGGCAGAAACGGCGTGGCAGGCGGAGAACCCCCAGGCCGCCAGCGCCCAGTTGCTCTCCGACCAGGAGGCCGCCCTCCGCGTCCGCGAGGAGGAGCTCCGTTCGAAGCGGGAGCAACTCCAGTCCCTGCGCGACGAGTTCGCCGCCCTGGTGCCGGTCTACCTGCAGGGGCGCCAGCATGCGCACCCGCACGGAACCATCGACCTGGTCACCGACAAGTTCGCCGTCCGGGCGATGCTCGTGGACGCCGTCGGTGCCAGCCGCACCGAGGTCCTGGTCTCCAAGCCCGGAGGCGCGTTCCCGCCCGGAGCCATGCGCGAGGCCCTGCCCCGGGACCTGGAACTCCTGCGCTCCGGCGTACGGATGAGGAACCTCTACCAGCACACCACCCGCTTCGATCCCGCCACCCGCGCCAACGCCGAGCAGCTCATCGCCGCCGGCGCCGAGATCCGCACGCTCACCGACACCCTCCCGCAGATGATCATCGTCGACCGGGAGCTGGCCTTCCTCCCCGCGGGCCCCGGCGGTGCCCTGCTGATCAGGGAACCGTCCCTGCTGGCCTTCCTGATCAAGACCTTCGAACGCGACTGGGAGACGGCCTTCCCCTTCAGCATCGGCCCCCGGGCCGCGCGTGAGATCTCGGAGGACCTCAAGCAGAACATCGTGGTCCTGCTCGCCAACGGCCTCAAGGACGAGGCCATCGCCCGGCGTCTCGGCGTCTCCCTGCGCACCTGCCGGCGCCATGTCTCCGAACTCCTCGAGACGCTCGGCGCCCAGAGCCGCTTCCAGGCCGGTGCCATCGCCGAGCGCCTCAACCTGACCAGCGTCCTGTCCGCCGACGGTGACCAGCAGCTCGGCAGTCCGCTGGAGGGGTCCGCCGGCTGTGCCCAGTGCGGGCGGGCACTGCCGCCGTCCAGCAGCACCGGCCGCCCCCGCCGCTACTGCTCGCCGCGCTGCCGTTCCCGCGCCCACCGGGCCCAGCAGCGGGACAACCCGGCCGCCGAATAGGCGACGAAACGAGCGGCCTGCCGGAACGAAACGGCTTCGACGGCTCCGCCGCCCAATACGGGCAGTTCTCGCAACTGCGATCAATCCGGGCATCGTGGCGTGACAAAACGGCTCCGGAAACATTCCGACCGCGGGCGCGACGGCCTCGAGAGGGTGCCGGCGCCGTAGTGAGGCGGTCGGCCGGCCGCTTCCACCTGCCATCAACTGCGTCGTTCACACCACCTCTTGACGTTCATTCAGGCACCGCCTCATTCTGAACGAATGTTCAGAACGGACGTTCAGACATCCGCCCGTGCCGATGTGGCGGTCATCGGCGGAGGCATGGCAGGCATGGCGACCGCGCTGCGGCTGCAGGCGGCCGGGCTCTCCACCGTGGTGCTGGAGGCGCACGGGCACGCCGGTGGCTGCGCCGGGTACTACCGCAAGCGGGGCTTCTCCTTCGACGTCGGGGCGACCACGCTGGTGGACTTCGAGGCCGGCGGGGTCGGGGCCGAACTGCTGGAGAGCGTCGGCATCGGCCCGCTGGAGGCGCAGGCGCTGCCGGGATACCGGGCTTTTCTGCCGGATCGCGAGGTGGTGCTGCACCGCGATGCGGACGCCTGGCGCGCGGAACGGCTGCGGATGCTCGGCGACACCGAGCGGCACCGCCGCTTCTGGGCGCTGCTGGACCGCCTGGCGGAGACGTTCTGGCGGGCCAGCCGGGCCGGTGTACGGCTGCCGGTGCGCTCGCCCGCGACCGCGCTGCAGGACTTACGGGCGATCGGTCTCGCGGGGGTGCCGCTCGCCCGCCATCTCAACCGGACGCTCGGGGACGCCCTGCACAGCCACGGCCTTCGCTCCGACGCGCCGCTGGTCGGGCTGCTGAGCATGCTGGTCGAGGACACCGTCCATGCCGGGATCGACGACGCGCCGCTGATCAACGCGGCGCTCGGCGTCACCATCCGGGGTGCCGGGCTGAGCCGGCACACCGGCGGCATGCACGGCTTCTGGCGGGTGCTGGTGGCGCGCTACCGGGAGCTCGGCGGCTCGCTCCGGGTCGGCTGCGAGGTGTCCCGGGTGGACGGCGGCCCGGGGGAGTACCGGCTGGAGACGCGGCGGGGCACGGTCACCGCGGGCCGCCTGGTCTCTGCGGTGCCGGCCGCGACCACGGCGCGGATATGCGCCGGGCTCCCGGTCGCGCGTCGGCTGCGGCCGTACCTGGTGCGGGACGAGAAGGAGATGGGCGGCGCCGTCGTGGTCTTCCTCGGGGTGCCGGAGGACGAGGTGGCCGGCCAGGAGCTCACCCACCACCAGCTGCTGCAGTCCTACGACCTACCGCTCGGGGACGGGAACAACATGTTCGTCTCCGTCTCCGCGCCGGGCGACGAGGTGAGCGCCCCGCCCGGCCACCGCGCCGTGATGATCTCCACCCACACCGAACTCGCCGCCTGGAACGGGCTCGACGACGGCGAGTACGCCCTGCGCAAGAAGGAGATCGGCGAGCGGCTGATCGGCCACGCCCGCCGCGCCTACCCGGAGCTGGCGCGTCGGGCGGTGTTCGCGCAGACCGGCACACCGCGCAGCTACCAGCGGTTCGGCTTCCGTCCGGACGGGGCGGTCGGCGGCCCCCGCCAGCGGCTGCGCAACACCAACCAGTTCGCCGTCCCGCACGACCTGGGCGGCCCGGGCCTCTGGCTGGTGGGCGACTCGACCTGGCCCGGACTGGGCACGGTGGCCTGCGTGCTGGGCAGCCGGATCGTCGCCGAGGGAATGCTCCGCGAGAAGGGACACCGCCGGTGAACGCACCGACCCTGGCCGAACTCGGCACCGACCTGCTGGTCACCTCGCGCCGCCGTAGGGTGGTGGCGCTGGCCCGCCCGTTCGCCGGGGTGCTGCTCTTCGCGGGCGTGGCCTGGGCGGGCTGGTGGTGGCTCACCCCGCTGGTCGCCTTCCTGGTCTTCGTCGCGGTCGTCAACGTCACCCACGACGTGGTGCACCGCACCATCGGACTGTCCGAACGGGCCACCGAGTGGGCGTTGTTCGCAACCGGCCTGGTGCTGCTGGAGAGCGGCCACGCCTACCGGGCCACCCACACCCAGCACCACCGGTACTTCCCGCACCCCGACGACCCCGAGGGCCACCCCGCCGACCTGTCGTTCCTCGGCGCGGTGCTGCACGGCCCGGTCTTCCTGGTCCGCCTCTGGTGGTGGTCGTTCCGGCGCGGCAAGGACCGCGGCTGGCTGCTGGCCGAAGCCTCCGCGCCGATCACCGCGGTGGTGGGCGGGATACTGCTCTGGCCTTATGCTCCTGGGGTGTTGACGTACGCGGTGATGGTGATCGTAGGAAGCTGGGTGTATCCGCTGCTGACGGTGTACCTGCCGCACCACGACTACGGCGACACCCCACTGACCAGGACCAGGACGCTGCGGGGGCGGATCGTGCCGGCGCTCTTCCTCGAGCTCACCTACCACCTGGAGCACCACCTCTACCCCCAGGTGCCCAGCCACCACCTGCCGGAGCTGGCGCGCCGGCTGGAGCCGTACTTCACCGCCAACGGCGTGCAGCCGGTGCGCGTTGTCTGAGACCCGCGGCGCCGACGGCCGGAGCGCCGAGACCAGAACCCGGATCCTGGACGCCACCCTCGCCAGCCTGGTCCGCAACGGCTACGGCGGCACCACCGCCCGGGCGATCGCACAGCTCGGCGGCTTCGCGCCCGGCGTCATCTACTACCACTTCGCCGACCTGGACGACCTGTTGGTGGCGACCCTGGCCCACACCTGCGAGGCGCGGGCCCGCCGCTACCGCACCGAGCTGTCCGGGATCGACCGGGCCGGGCGCGCGGTCGAACTGCTCCGCGAGCTCTACCGGGAGGACACCGAGGTCGGGCACATCGCCGCCGTCCAGGAGATCTACGCGGGCGCCCGCCCGGGCTCCCGGGCGGCCGACCGGCTGATGACGGAGACGCGCCGCTGGGAGGAACTGGCCGAGGAGGTACTGACCACCCTGCTGCGCGGCAAGCCGCTGGCCTCCCTGGTCAAGGTCCAGGTGGTGGCGAGCGCCGCCGTCGCGTTCTACCTCGGGATGGAGACGCTGACGCACCTGGACGGCGACCGCTCCCGGCCCGCCCAGCTCTTCGACCAGGCGGCCCGGCTCGCGGCCGTCTTCGACCGGATCCCCCGCCTGCGCCGCCGCGGCTGAGGGGGAGGCGCGGAGCGGCGGCTGTGGAGCCCGCCGCCCCGCCGGGTGCCGTCAGCTGCAGTGGGTGGCCAGGGTGCTCTTGTCGGCGACCGCGCGGTTGCTCGGGTCGTCGACCCGGCCGTAGAGCATGATGCACCGGTTCGCCGTGCCGGTGATCTTCGCCGGGCCCGCGTACCAGGTGAAGTTGCCGCTGTCCTGGTCCGACCGGTCGTAGTCGCAGAAGTCTCCGGGCTTGGTGCCGGACACGCACCGGTAGATGTAGACGGCCTGGTACTTGGTCACGCCGGAGGCGAAGTGCGTGTCGACGGCGGCGGCACAGTTGGTGCCGCCGTCGGCGCTGCTGTAGTAGAGGTACATCTCGCCGTACTTGGTGCCGGTGCCGCCGTTGGTCTTGAGGTCGTAGGTGTCGACCAGGGTGCCGCTGCAGCCGTAGGTCGTCGCGGCGTTCGCCTCCGGGGCGAGGGTGATGCCGCCGAGGAGCACGAGGCCTGCGGCGGCCAGTGCCGAGAGAGTCCTGCGCATGGTGGTGCCTCCGGGGTTTGTGGGGTGTGCGGTCCGAATACGCACCTTCTATCGCCGCGGGGTAGCGGGCTCGTAGCGGCTCAGGTGGCGGCGGTCGCGGGCAGTGATCTGTCGCCCGGGCCGGGCTTGTTGAATCAACTCCTTATCTGTACAGGTAGCATGACGGTTCGAAAGTTTCGGACTGCGGAGCTACCGGGAGGCGACCGGGACGCTACGCACCAGGTGCAGGGTCCCGTGGATCACGCGCCGGCCGGGCGGACTTCCCCTCGCCCCGGCCGTGCCGGACCGCCCGCGAAACCGATGACGGCCGTCGCACCGGGCGTGCCCCGCTGCGGCGACACCTCGCTGGACTCCTCGTCCTTCCCGGCCACCGCCGACCTCGACGGGGGCGTTGGCACACCAGCGGCACGTCGAAGCCCCGTCGGGCGAAGGCGACTTGGAGAGGTCACCTGCCCGACGGGGCTTTCGATGCGTATCGCTGCGGCTCCGGCGCACATCGTCACGCCGCCGTCACCTGCACGCTCGCGAGATCACCCCGGCTGCGGGGTTGTCCTTGGTGCGGGTGTGCCGGTGTCGTGCTGGTGGTTGCTCAGAAGTGGAGCATGTGCTGGAAGGAGTTCTCCGCGCTGCTGACGCGGAGGTTCTTGCGGGTGCCGTAGGCGAGGCGGTTGTTCCAGTTGTACTCCTCGACGTCGAAGGAGCCGTCGGCGTGGACCGCGTTGACGTAGGCGACGTGGCCGTAGGCCCCGTGGGTGTCGTTGACGGCGATGGCGCCGACGGTGGGGGTGGTGTTGACGGTGACGCCGACGCGGCGGGCGGCGTCGTCCCAGGTGTTGGCGTTGCCCCAGGTGGTGCCGCCCCATGAGTTGCTGAAGTTCGGGACGCCGAGACGGCTGGCGATGCGGTACGCCGCGAAGGCGGTGCAGTTGTCGGCGGCGAAGCCGCGGGTGCCGTGGTCGAAGTCGTTGGTGGGGCTCTGGTTGCTGTCGTCGTCGTTGCTGCTGAGGAACTTGTGGGAGGCGTTGTTGTTCTTCAGGGTGGTGTTGAGGTTGCCCTTGGCGCCGGGGGCGAAGTCCTGGCTGGCGCCGCCGTAGCCGCTGTTGAAGTAGACGCGGACGGTCTTGCCGGTGCGGTTCCACACCGACGCGGCGTTGTTCTTGACGCAGACGCCCTGGCCGTTGCCGGCGCCCTTGAACTCGTAGCAGGACGGCTGGGTGGCTCCGTAGTCGCTGAGGGAGCCGGTGAAGTCGGAGATCGAGCCGGCCTGGTTGCTGTTGTAGTAGTAGCAGAACTCGCCGGAGTCGCAGACCCCGTCGCGGGAGGCGGCGAAGGCGGGGGCGGAGGTGGCTCCGATGAGGGGAACGGCCATGGCCAGTGCGGTGCCGGCGACGGTGAGCGTGGTGCGTATCTTCTTCATGGTCTTCTCTATTCGTGGCGTGTCATCGACGGGTGCTTCGGTCGTGCTCGGGTGGTGCCGTGTGCGCGGTCAGTGGGTGCGCTGGTACTCCTCCCAGGTCTGGATGGGGATGCGGGGGCCGTCGTCGGCGGCCTGGTTGGCCAGGCCGTTGAGGCCGAGGTAGTAGTCACCGGTCTGGTGCTGGGCCTGGGTGGACAGATCGGTGTCGCTGATCGCTGCGGCGTGGATGTGCCACGGCCAGTCGCCCTGGTTGGGGTTGCGGACCCAGGCGGCGAACCCGACCTGGCGCAGTGCCTTGGCGACGGCGGTGCGGGTGCTGCTGGACATGCCGTCGACCTTGATGTCCACGACGCCACCGCCGTCGTGGGTTCCGGCGGACGTGGGGTCGCCGCCGGGGTTGTAGGAGCCCTGGGACAGGGTGAGCTTGAAGCCCAGGAGGCGCTCGGCTTCGGTGAGCATGTTCTGGGTGCGGGTGTTGACGGTGTATCCGTCGCGCTGCAGCTTCGCGCCGGGTCCGATCTTGTGGCTGACGGTGAATCGGCCCTGCCCGAGTGCGGCGAGGGAGGAGGCGCCGGGCAGTCCGTTGGCGTCCAGGCCGGTGTAGCCGAGGGAGCGCTGGTAGGCGGAGTAGGCGGTGATGGTGGTGGTGCCGAAGTACCCGTCCACCCAGCGGGCGTCGAGGAGACCACGGGCCTGCAGAGCCCGCTCGACGGCCAGGACCGAGTCCTTGGCCCCCGGGGTCAGCGTGCTGTCGGCGCGTCGGGGATCGATCTGGGCAGCCTTGACGGTGGCTTCCATGTCCACCACGGGCAGCGTGGCAGCGGTGGCGGCCGATGCACCGGTCTGGGGCGGCGGGGTCGCCGCGTGGGCCTGTGCGGCGCTCAGCACCAGGCCGCTCAGGACGGCGACGGCCGCGAGCAGTCGGGTTGCGGTGTTCCGGGTCTTGATGGCGGATGCCATGCGGTGGTTCCTTCCGGTTCGGTGGAGGATCGGCCCTGACCCCGTCCCGGTGTCGGGCAAGGGGGTTGCGTCTCCGGGCCCGCGTCGGGACCCGTGATCCGTTCGAGACGCTAGGAGGTGCCGATAGCGCGTGCGTATCGCCTCGGGGGCGCACCCGGACAGGCCCGCCGGGCAGCAACGACGGCCCCGTGTACGGGAGTCGGGGCCCGGGCTAGCCGCGCCATCGGGCGGATACGGCCGCGATACAGCGCTTCGCCATCATGAATCCGCTGCGGCGACACCTCGCTCGACGCCACGTCGTTCCCGGCCACCGCCGACCTCGACGGCCGGCAGAGCCCGAGCCTGTCCGCGGCCGTCGTGTGCGTCAACGCCTACCTCAAGGGCGAGTCGGTGCCGGTCGTCCGCCAGGCCACCGGCGGATCGGCGTACGGCAGCACCATCTGGGACAAGACCGCGGACGGCCTCTGGGGCACCGACGTGTACGTCAAGACCGGCTACAGCGGCTTCAATCCCAACCTGCCGAAGTGCGCCTCGACCACCCCGCCGACCTCGGCCGGGTACGTGGCCAAGACCGACCTCAACGGCCGGGCCACCAGCCAGGTTTCGGCTCCGGCGGTGAAGGTCTACCCGGTCGGCAGCACCATCCGGATCACCTGCCAGGCCATCGGCGAGAACGCCTACGGCAGCAACACCTGGGACAAGACCACCGACGGCTTCCTGTCGAACATGCCGCGCTGTGACAACGACCAGCCGTCCGGCGGCCCGCCGGACGGCCCCACCGGCCCGACCACCGGCAACGGCGACTGGGACAGGGTCGGCCACGGCCGGATCGGCGGCCCGGCGGGCAGCACCGCGGGGACCAGCGCCGAGAAGATCGACCGCATCATCGCCCTTGCCAAGGCGCAGACCACCAGGGGCCTCGGCCACGCCTGGGGCGGCGGCCGGGGCGGCCCGAGCTGCGGCATCGCCTCGCTCTCGCCGGGCGGCTACGACGACTACAACCGCTTCGGGTTCGACTGCTCCGGGTTCACCGAGTACATCTTCTGGGCTGCCGCGGGCAAGGAGATCGGCCAGAACACCAACGAGTCCGTCCAGGCCACCCAGGTCCCTACAACTCGGTCAAGGCCGGCGACCTGATCTTCTGGGGCAGCCCGGGCAACACCGACCACGTCGCGCTGTACATCGGCAACGGCCGGATCATCGAGGCCGCCCCGCCGCGCGGTACCAGCAGCGTCCACATCACCAACGTGTACGGCAGCCGCAGTTACGCCATCCGTATCTTCGGCTGACCCGTCCACGGCCGGCCGGGGGCGACCTCCCCGGCCGGCAGCCTTCCCGTCGCCGCCGGGTGCGAGCCGCCTCGTGCCCGGCGGCGGTCTGCCCCCGTACGCGGGCTTTCTGCGTCGGGAGCCGGTGCGGGCCCACCGTGGCAGGCCCACCGGCCGGAAGCGCGGCGAGCCCGACCGGGCGGGGCCGGCCGGGCTCGCAGGGGCGCCGGGGATCGTCGACGGGTGCGGGCTCCGTGACGGTCAGCCGCAGTGGACGTTCTGGCGGTAGAGGTAGACGGTCTCGATCTCGCCGCCCCAGTCGATGCAGCGGCCCGCCGCGGAGACGTAGACCGGGCCCGCATAGGAGGTGAAGTCGCCGTAGTCGCCGATCCACTGCTGCGAACCGGCCAGCCGGACGAGGGCGTTCATGTAGAGGCGCTCGCCCGGGTTGTCCCGGACGGTGACGACGCAGTTCTTGCCGGTCGAGCCGTTGTAGGTCAGGAACACGGTGCCGTAGCCGCTGAGAGTGAGGTGGTCGATCTCGCGGTAGCCGCTGCCGCAGGCACTGTTGTAGTCGGCTGCCTCCGCTGTCGCGGGTGCGAGCACCACGCCGGCCGCGGCGGCCAGGGACAGAACGGCGGCCTTGGCGGTGCGGCCCATGAGCTTTCGCAACGGACTGGTCTCCTCTGAACGGGCGTTGCACGGAAGGGCGGAGCCGTCGGTGCTCGTGCCCGGGCGCGCTCCGTCCGGGACGCTAAGCGATCTTGATAGCGCGCCCGTATCGCGCCGGTTGCAGCCGGCGCGACCGCGCCCGGAACCCGCGCCATCGGAGCGATACGGCCGCGATACCGCGCTTCGCCAGCATGAATGCGCCATCGGCCCCCGCGATCACCGCAGGGCCGACACCACCGCGCGCCGGGACCTGGTGGGTCCCCCGCGGAGGGCGCCGGACGTACCGGTGTGCCCTGAACGGAAGGATCAACGTGGTTATCAGGAAGCTCATCTCGGCGGTCGTCGTGGCCGGTGCCGTGGCGACTGCGGGCCTTGCGACCGCCGGTGAGGCGTCCGCCTTCACGGCCGACTGCAAGGGCGGCCAGGTCTGTCTGTACTACAACTCCAGCGACTACGGCTACGGCGCGGTGTACATCGAGAACACCAGCATCGAGAACTACGCGGGCCTGACGTTCAAGGCCGGCAAGAACGGCAGCTCCGGCGCCGGCGTCGCGGTGAAGAACCACGCGGCCGCGGTGGACAACCACTGGTACGGCACGTTCAACGTCTTCTACAACAGCGGCTGGGACTGCAGCGTCGCCTGCCAGGCGATCCCGATGAACACCCGCCGGGACCTCAACTCCAAGCTGAAGAACAACAACGCGTCGGGCGAGTTCGTCGGTCCGTGACCTGACGCCCGCTGCACCGACACACCCACCGGTCCCCGGCCGCCCGCTCGGCCGGGGACCGTCCCACGACAACCCGCCCCGTGACGACCTCCGGGGCGACCCGTCCATCCGGCCGGCCGGCCGCGCCGTTCCGAAAGAGACTCCGACTGTGTCCAGCCGTTCGTCCCGCTCCGCCGTGATCCTCACCCTGCTGCCGCTGGTCCTGGCGGGCTGCGCGAGCGCCACCGGCCCGAACCCCGGCGACGCCGCTCCGCCGAGCCCCAGGGCGAGCGTGCAGACCGCATCGGCGCCGCCCGTCGTCGCCGAGACGCCGCAGCTGGACTCGGCCAATGCGAAGCCGATGCCGCTCGACCCGTACCTGCTCGCCCCGGCACAGCTGGGCACCGTCGAGAAGGCCCAGCAGAAGCTGATCGTCGACTGCATGGCCGGCTTCGGCCTCACCTACACCCCGCCGACCGGGAGCAGGAGCCACCGGGACAGCGACGCTCCCACCACCAGGGTGGACGCCCGCTACGGCCACCAGAGCGCCGCGCTGATGGCGGTCTGGGGCTACCATCCGGAGGGCGGCGTCCCTGCCGGGGCCTCCGCCAGGCCGAGCGGTCCGTCGTTCTCGCCCGAGACGGAGCTCGTGCTGCGGGGCACCGCGGACAGCGCGGCGCGGGCCGGCGCCGGCGGGCAGACCGTCAACGGACGGAAGGTGCCGGAGCGCGGCTGCATCGGCGAAGCGGTGAAGGAGCTGACCGGGGCGGCGGACGGCGAGATCGGCAACCCGCAGTTCGCCGACGACGTCAAGTTCACGACGCTGGAGCAGTCGCGGAACGACCCGCGGACGCAGGCGGTGTTCGGCAAGTGGTCGCAGTGCATGAAGGACGCCGGCTTCGGCTACCCGGACCCGCTCGCGGCGCTGGGCGACCCGAAGTGGCGGAAGACGCCGCTGCCGACGCCCGAGGAGGTGAAGGTGGCCACGGCGGACGCGGCCTGCCGCCACACCCACAACGTGGTCGGCGTCTGGTACGCCGTCGACACCGGCTACCAGCAGCAGGCGATCGCCGCCAACGCCGCCGCCATGGCCGGGGCCAAGGCCGCCGTGGAGACCCAGGTGCGGGCGGCGACCAAGGTGGTGACGGCCGGCTGAGGCCTGTGAGGTTTGCCACGGAGTCAGCCCGTTGCCCGGCCGCGCGGGCTCGGGTGGCCGGCGGCGTCCGCGGGCATCGGCCAGGTCCGGTACGGGCCGGCACAGCGTCCCCGATCGGCTGGTGGTCGTCCCGCGCTTCGAGGGTGTCCGTCCGTGAAGTGAACACATGGAGTGTTCGGTTCCGCAAGCCCGGCGGCGGTGTCCGGCTGCGATGGCCACTATCTGAACAGAGATGAGCGCTGGAGTGGGTCATCTGTTCAAAGGGTGTCGGGTGGGGGCGGCCCGGACGGACCCCTGCCGGACCGGGTTCCGCCCCGGCCGGCGGGCGACGGCGCACCGTGTGCGACCGGCCCGGGAGGGGTCGGCCGGAGGGCGGGGGAGCGGGACCGGCCGCGTGATCAAATCTGGCGAAAGCTAGCATGGGGGCACCCTCCTAGCTCGAAAGATGGACTTGTGACTGTCAACGACGACGTGTTCACGGACTGGATGAACCGCGAGGAGATCGCGGAGTCGATGATTCCGATCATCGGCCGACTGCACCGGGAGAGGGACGTCACCGTCCTGGTTCACAGCCGCTCCCTGGTGAACAAGTCCGTGGTCAGCATCCTCAAGACCCACCGGTTTGCCCGCCAGATCGCCGGCGAGGAGCTCTCGGTCACCGAGACCCTGCCGTTCCTGCAGGCCCTCACCGCCCTCGACCTGGGCCCCTCCCAGATCGACATCGGCATGCTCGCCGCCACCTACAAGGCGGACAGCCGCGGCCTGTCGGTGGAGGAGTTCACCGCCGAGGCGGTCGTCGGTGCCACTGGTGCCAACAAGATCGAGCGCTCCGGGTCGCGCGACGTCGTCCTCTACGGCTTCGGCCGCATCGGCCGCCTCGTCGCCCGCCTGCTGATCGAGAAGGCCGGCTCCGGCAACGGCCTGCGGCTGCGCGCCATCGTCGTGCGCCAGGGCGGCGACCAGGACATCGTGAAGCGCGCCTCGCTGCTGCGCCGCGACTCCATCCACGGCCAGTTCCAGGGCACCATCACCGTTGACGAGGCGAACAGCACCATCGTCGCCAACGGCAACGAGATCAAGGTGATCTACGCCAACGACCCGTCCGAGATCGACTACACGGCGTACGGCATCAACGACGCCATCCTGATCGACAACACCGGCAAGTGGCGCGACCGCGAGGGCCTGTCGAAGCACCTCCGCCCCGGCATCGACAAGGTCGTGCTCACCGCGCCGGGCAAGGGCGACGTCCCGAACATCGTGCACGGCGTCAACCACGACACGATCAAGCCGGAGGAGCAGATCCTCTCCTGCGCCTCCTGCAC
Source organism: Kitasatospora sp. NPDC051914 (assembly GCF_040680995.1). Lineage (NCBI taxonomy): Bacteria > Bacillati > Actinomycetota > Actinomycetes > Kitasatosporales > Streptomycetaceae > Kitasatospora > Kitasatospora sp. NPDC051914. The sequence continues at coordinate 36,719 of NZ_JBFAXX010000054.1, read as the reverse complement.
CACCAACGCGATCGTCCCGCCGCTGAAGGCGATGGAGGACAAGTACGGCGTGCTCCGCGGCCACGTGGAGACCGTCCACTCGTTCACCAACGACCAGAACCTGCTGGACAACTACCACAAGGCGGACCGTCGCGGCCGCTCCGCGCCGCTGAACATGGTCATCACCGAGACCGGTGCCGCCTCCGCCGTCGCCAAGGCGCTGCCTGACCTCAAGGCGAAGATCACCGGCAGCTCGATCCGCGTCCCGGTGCCGGACGTCTCGATCGCGATCCTCAACCTGCAGCTCGCCCGCGAGACCACTCGCGAGGACGTCCTCGAGTACCTCCGCGAGGTGTCGCTGACCTCGCCGCTGAAGCGCCAGATCGACTTCACCACCGCCCCCGACGCGGTCTCGAACGACTTCATCGGCTCGCGCCACGCGTCGATCGTCGACGCCGGCGCCACCAAGGTCGAGGGCGACAACGCGATCCTGTACCTCTGGTACGACAACGAGTTCGGCTACTCGTGCCAGGTGATCCGGGTCGTCCAGCACGTCTCCGGCGTGGAGTACCCGACCTACCCGGCCCCGGCGGTCTGATCCCGCAGGGTCCCGGCGCAACGCGTACGGACGGAAGGGCCGGAGGCAGCAGCCTCCGGCCCTTCCGGCATTGGTGCGCGGCCGTCGGCGGCCCTGGGTAGGGCCCGTGATGAAGGCCGCGGACGTGTGCCGCAGCGGCGACTGACCGGGCGCAGCCCGACCCGCCCGGACCTGCGGGCGGCGCTGCTGTGTGCAGCGGGAGGCCGGTGAGAGTGCCGCAGACGGGTGGCCCGGGTCAGCCCGCCCGGTGGGTGGCGGCCTCGGTGCGGCAGGCCTCGGCGCGGTCGGGGTGGCCGGCGGCGTCCAGGGCGGCGGCGAGCTCGGTGAAGGCGGCGGCGGTGCCGTGCGGGTCGCCCAGGCGTTGCCGCAGCACGAGGCCCTGCTCGGCGGCCAGGTCGAGCAGGGCGAAGGCCTCCCGGTAGAGGTTGCCCTGCGAGCGGGCGAGGTCCAGGCTGCGGCGCTGGCAGTCGACGGCCTCGGTGTGCCGCTGCTGCCGGCCGCGGACCAGGCCGAGGATGTTGAGCGCGGCCGACGCCAACTCCGGTGTGCCGTTCGCCTCGTGGGTGCCGATGCTGCGGTGGCAGCACTCCTCGGCGCGGTCGAGCGCGCCGCGGCGGAGATGCAGCAGCGCCAGGTTGTCGAGGGCGATGGCGGCGTCCACCGGCTGGTCGCCCGCCTGGTGGATGGCGAGCGAGCGGGCCAGGCAGGCGGTGGCCGGCCCGTGCTGGCCGAGTTCCAGGTAGGCCAGGCCCAGGTTGTTGTAGGCCCGGGCCTGCCGTGCGGTGTCCCCGGAGCGGGCGAACAGCCGGATGGAGGCGAGGAGTTCGTCCACCGCGGTGTCGTACTGGTGGCGGGCGGCGGCCAGGGTGCCGAGTTCGAGCCGCCCGACGGCCTCGGCGGCGGGATCGGCCTCGGGCCCGTCCTGGGCGAGCTGCACGCTGGCCCGGGCGAGCCGCTCCCAGTCCTGCCAGTGGCCGCGCCGCTGGAGGAACGCCCGCAGGCGGGTGGTCAGTTCGGCCAGGACGCCGGGTTCGACGGTGCCGGTGGCGGCGGCCTGCAGGGCGGCGGCGACGACGGCGCCGCGTTCCGCCTCCAGCCAGCGCAGTGCCTCGTGGGCGTCGGCGAAGGCGTGCTCGGCGTACGGCGTTTCCGGGCCGCGGTAGGCGCTGCCGGCGCTGTGGCCCGGGCGCAGCAGCAGGTCGGCCGCATGGACGGCGGCCAGGTGGGCCCGGGTGAGGCGGCCGAGCACGGCGGTGAGCGCAGTCCGGCGTTCGGCGGGGCTGTTGAGGCTCCGGCCGAAGACCCGCAGCAGGTCGTGGAAGCGGTAGCGGTAGCGGGTGGCGCGGTCGGGCGCGAAGGCCTCGAGGAGGTGGGCGTCGGTGAGGGCCTCCAGCTGCTCCTCGGCCTGGTCGTCCGGGACACCGAGGGCCGCCGCGGCGGTGGCGCCGCCGAGGTCGGGCACCTCCAGTTCGCTGAGCAGCCGGAAGGCGGAGGCGGCCTCGCCGTCGGGCAGGCTGTCGTAGCTGACCCGGAGGGTGGCCGAGACGGCCAGGCCGCCGGCGGTCAGCTCGCCGAGTCTTCGTTCCTCGTCGCGCAGTCGGCGGGCCATCAGGCCGAAGGCCCCGACGGGGCGCCCGGCGACCCGGGCCGCCACCACCCGCAGGGCGAGCGGGTAGCCGGCGCAGACGTCCAGCACCTCCTCGACGCTCTCTGCCTCGCCGTCGACCCGGTCGGCCCCGACCTGTTTGCGCAGCAGCCCGCGGGCCTCCGCGGTGTCGAGGGCGCCGAGCCGCAGCACGGTGCGGGCGGGGGCGTCGGCGAGCCGGCTGCGGCCGGTCACCAGGACGAGGCAGTCGGCGGAGGCGGGCAGCAGCGGCTCGATCTGGGCGGTGTGCCCGGCGTCGTCGAGCAGGAGCAGCAGGCGTCGGCCGGCCGTGGCGCTGCGGTAGAGGGAGATGCGGCGCCCGGTGTCGGCGGGTATCCGGTCGTACGGGACGCCGAGGTCCTCCAGCAGACAGGCGAGGACGTCGGCGCTGTCTGCGGGGCGGTCGGTGCTGCCGTCGAGGCGGACGTGCAGCCGGCCGTCGGGGTAGTGGTGACCCAGGCGGTGGGCGGCGTGGACGGCGAGCGCCGTCTTGCCGATCCCGCCGGGGCCGGTGATCACGGCGACCCTGGGGGCGGTGGGGGTGCCCGGTGCGGTGCGGTCCGCCGGGCGGGGCGAGGCGAGTCTGCCGAGGGCGGCGAGCTCGCTGCGCCGGCCGACGAAGTCGGCGGTGTCGGGCGGGATCTGGCACAGGGCGGGGCGTGCTGCGGTCGGGGGTTCGGCCGGCGCGGGGCGCAGTGCGGGGTCGCCGTCGAGGATGCGCCGCTGGAGGTCCCGCAGCTCGGTGCCGGGTTCGATGCCGGCCTGTTCGACGAGGGTCCGCCAGGTGTCCTGGAAGACGGCGAGTGCCTCGGCCTGCCGGTCGGCACGGTAGAGGGCGAGCATGAGTAGGGCGCGGACGCGTTCCCGGCAGGGATGGGCCGCGGCCAGGGCGGAGAGTTCGGGGACGGTCTCGTGGTGCCGGCCCTGTTCCAGCAGCAGGGCGAACCGGTCCTCCCGGGTGGACAGTTGCAGGTCCTCCAGCCGCCGGCGGTGCAGTTCGGCGTGCGGGCCGGGGACGCCTTCCAGGGCCCGGCCGTGCCAGAGGGCCAGGGCGCGGTCCAACTCGGCTGCGCAGAGGCCGGTTTCGCCGGCGCGGTGGTGGCGGTGGGCGGCCTGCCGGGTCTGCTCGAAGACGGCCGCGTCGAGGCGTTCGGGGTCCACCGGCAGCGCGTAGGAGTCGCCGCGGGAGAGCAGCACGGTGGAGCCCGCCCGGTGGCTGCGGTCCGGTTCCAGGGTCTTGCGGAGCCGGGCCACGTAGGTGGCGACGAGCTGGGGAGCGGTGGCTGGCGGCCGGTCGCCCCACACGCCGCGGACGATCTCGCGGCGGGAGAGGAACCGTCCGTCGGCGGTGAGCAGGACGGCGAGGACCGCGCGCTGCTTGGCCGGCCCGGCGTCCAGCTCGACGGCTCCGTCGAAGACCCGGACGGGACCGAGAAGTTGATATGTCAACAGCATGGTTGGGTGAACCACCCCTTCGCATCCTGCCCCCCGGCGCGAGCAGCCTAGATCCTCGGAGCGGCAGGAGGAAATGCCCGTCCGGCCGGGCCGGCCCGGTGGGAGCGGGCCGGCCCGGAGTGTCAGACCGACTTCCAGAGTGCCGGGGCCGAGGGTGGCTCCCAGCCGGTCTGCGCGGTGTGCGCCTGGAGGCAGCTGTAGAGCAGGCCGCCGTAGGTCGCCCGGTTGCCCACGGCGTAGCTGCGGCCGGCCGTCCAGGCGGCGGCCGCCGTCGAGGTGGGCGGGGGTGTGGTGCCCCGGGTCGGGGAGGAGGTGGGTGAGACGGTCGTGGTGGGTGCGGTCGTGGGGGCGGCTCCGCCGTTCTTGCGGTAGAGCCGGATGTTCTTGATCTGGACGTCCGTCCGCTGCGACATCCCGGTACGGCCGTAGATGCCGCACTTGAAGTAGTGGGTGTTGTTGCCGCGGTCGTTGAAGGTGTTCCTCAACTGCCCGTTGACGTAGACGTGGACCTTGCCGGCGTCGGCGTCGTGGACGACGTTGAGGCGGGTCCACCGCTCGTACACGGGGGAGTGGAGCTTGGTTGCGGAGTCGTAGTAGTTGATGCTGTCGGAGTTCATGGCGAGTGCCATGAAGGCGGTGGCGGCGGTGGCCCCGCCGAAGACCTGCATCACGCAGACCCGGTGGGCGCCGGTGCCGACCTTGATGTCGGCCTCGAACTGGGCGGAGCCGGAGGTGTACTCGTCGAGGAACCGGATCTCGCTGCGCGGTCCGGAGGAGCTGTCCGGCCAGAGCACCGGGTCGGTGTCGTTGAGCCAGAAGTGGTGCAGCCCGGTGCCGTCGACGGTGTGCCGGGTCAGGCCGGTCGGCTGGTGGACCTTGTAGTCCGCACTGACCTCCGTCCAGCCCGACCCGATCGCGGCCGTGGCGGGCATGGCCGCCCAGGAGGCGGCGGCGGCTCCGCCGGCGAGGCCGGCGCTGCCGATGATGAACGTCCTTCTCTTCACGGAACTCCTTGAGTGTCGGTCCGGGCTCAGCTGCGCTGCCAGAGCGCGGGGGCGTTCGGCGGCTCCCAGCCGGTCTGCGAGGTGTGGGCCTGGGTGCAGCGGTAGCGCTGTCCGCCGTACGACACCTGGTCGCCCGCCCGGTAGGCGGTGCCGGGTGCCCAGGCGGACGCCCCGGTCGGAGCGCCGGTGGGCGGGGCGGTGGTGGGCCGGGCGCTGGTGGGCGGGGTGGTGGGGCTGCCGAACCAGCCGTTGGCCTCCGCCCAGGTGGAGGAGACCCGGGCCTGGTCGATGTAGGCGGTCTTGGTCTTCTGGGTGCCCTGGAAGCCGCGCGCGTCCTTGGCCCAACTGCCCATGTAGAGGCCGACCCGCCAGTCCATCGGGCTGTCGGAGGCGACCATGTTGGGCCGGCCGGTCCGGCTGAAGACCTGGGTGCCGTTGAGGAAGACGCGGTACCGGCCGGTGTTGTCGCTGGCGAAGGTGATGTCGTGGACGACCCGGTACCACTTCCCGCGTTCCAGCTTGGCGACCCGGAACTTGGTGGTCGTGGGCGCGCACAGGTCACCGGTGCGCAGGTGCAGCAGGAAGTCGTCGTTCTCCACCGCGTCCATGAAGGTCGGCACCCAGTTGCTGCACCCCTTGAAGACGGTGATCATCTGCATCACGCTGCCGCTGTTCCAGGCGAACTCCCAGTCGTCGGAGAGCCGGAAGGCGTACGAGTAGTACCGGTGCGTGCCGCGCTGTGCGACACCCTTCCTGGTGACCTCGGAGTGGTAGCGGCCCGTCCAGGCCGGGTCGTAGGTCTGGGTGAACTTCAGTGCCTCGCTGCCGGCGAGGGCCGGTGCGGCCACCTGGTCGACGGTGCCCAGGTGTTCGCGGCCGACCGAGTCCCAGCCGGCCAGGGTGCCGGCGTTCTGGAAGGTGATCGAGGCCTGGCCGGGTACGGCCGTCGCGACGAGCACCACCGCGGCGGTGACCGTGCCGAGCAGCAGGGTTCTGGCCCTCCCGATGCGCACGGCGTCTCCTTTCGGTTCGGCGGCCCGGGCCCTGTCCGGAGGCCGGCCGTGGCCGGCAGGCGGTTTCGGAAGCACACGGGACCTCCGGGGGGGTGGGGGAGGTGGGGCGACCGGCGCGGAGCCGGCGGAGGCCGGGGAGGCGGGGCGTCCGCGCCGGGTCGGGGCCACAACATGGTGTGGACCAATCCCGGCGTCAAGGCTCGGGCCGCGCAACCACGCCCGTCCCGGGAGGCGACCGGCGTCACCGCAAGCGGTCGGTGACCGTGCCCCGGGGCAGGGGGGATCGGGTGAACGGGCAGGTCGGCGCACGTCCGCGGCCGGGTGTGCTGCAGGACGGCGTGCCTTGTTCGGGTGCCGTACGAGGCCGGGCGCGGGCCGCCCGGATTCCATTCGGATTCCATTCGGGGCCGCCCCGCAGCCCGGCCGGACCCGGGTGATTCGAGTGGGCGGGGGCCGGGGAGAGGTCGAGACCACTACCTTGTGGCGAACTTAACGGCGGCATAAGGCTGTTCCGTCCGCGTGGGACCCGCGGCGCCGGCCCGCCCTCACCCCGACCGCCGTGACCTGTGGAAACATCGGAGGCCGGGCCCCGAGGAGGCCCGGCGCGCCCAAGCCGCCTGCAGCGGAGGGGCGTTGACCGGACGGGCCGGGTTCGTTATTGATGATGGTCAGTCAGTCGGGGCTGTGTGCGGACCTGCCGGCACGACGAGACGCCATCCCCATCCCTCCAGGAGGACGCGTGCACTCCGCTCCCAAACGGATACGCCGGCGGTGGATCGCCGCCCTGGTCGGCGCCCTGATGCTCACGGTGTTCGGCATCGGATCGGCGCTGGCCTCCATCCCGGTCGGCGAGTCCAGGACCGGCAAGATGACCTGGTACGACGACGCCGGCTACGGAGCCTGCGGCACGGCGATCAACGCGGCCGCCGAGGACCTGGTCGCCGTCTCCACGTCCTGGTGGACGTCGGCCAACCCGAACAACGACGACCTCTGCAAGGGCATCTCCGTGGAGGTCTCCTACAACGGCAGGACGATCACCGTCCCGGTCAAGGACAAGTGCCCGTCCTGCAGCGCCGAGCACATCGACCTCAGCAAGACCGCGTTCCAGAAGCTCGCCGACCTGAACCTCGGCGTGGTCTCCGGGATCACCTGGAAGTTCGTCGGCTCGGGCGGCGGCTCCGGCGGTGGCGGCGGTACGACCACCCTGCCCGCCCCCACCGGCCTGCAAGCCACCGGCACCACCGCGACCAGCGTCTCGCTCGCCTGGACGGCCGTCTCCGGCGCCTCCTCGTACAGCGTCTACCGCGGCGGCACCAAGGTCGGCACGGCCACCGGCGCCTCCTACACCGACACCGGGCTCACCGCCGCCACCGGGTACCGCTACACGGTCGCCGCGGTCGACTCCGCGGGCAAGGCGGGCACCCAGTCCGCCGCCGTCACCGCGACCACCGCCACCACCGGCGGCGGAGGCGGCGGGACGGCCTGCCCGGCGCCCTGGAGCTCCACCAGGTCCTACGTCCCCGGCGAGACCGTCGCCTATGCGGGCCACAAGTACACCGCCACCTACTACTCCACCGGTGCAGCACCGAACGACCCCGGTTCCTGGGCCGTCTGGCGCGACGACGGCACCTGCTGACCGCACGTGCCGCGGGGCTCCCGCCCTCTCCGTCCGGGGCGGTGGGGGCCCCGCGGCTCAAGGGCTGGGCCCCGGCATGCGCGGGGCCCGTCCGGCGGGTGCCGGACGGGCCCGTGCGGTGCCGTGCAGTGCGGCGCGCGGCCTCAGCGGCCGTTGCGGGCGGCGGCCTGCTGCTTCTGCTTCTCCTTGATCCGCACGGTCTCGCGGCGGACCTCGGCCTGGGTGGCGCGCTCGCGCTGCAGCCACTCGGGCTCGGCGGCCTTGAGGGCGTCGATCTGCTCGGTGGTGAGCGCCTCGGTGACACCGCCGCGGGCGAGGCCGGAGACGGAGACGCCGAGCCGGTCCGCGACGACCTGGCGCGGGTGCGGGCCGTTGCGGCGCAGCTCCTGGAGCCACACGGGCGGTTCGGCCTGCAGCGCGTTCAGCTCGTCACGGGAGACCACGCCCTCCTGGAACTCGGCAGGGGTGGCCTCGAGGTAGACGCCCAGCTTCTTGGCCGCCGTCGCGGGCTTCATCGTCTGGATCGTCTTGGGCTTGCGCGATGTCATGGTGACAAGGGTAAGCGAGTTTGTGCCCGCCCCGATCACGGTGGGTAGCCTGGGCTGCGTGACTGACATGCAGGCTGCCCCCTCCTCCTTCCGGCTGGCGTACGTTCCGGGTGTGACCCCGGCCAAGTGGGTGCGCGTCTGGGGGGAGAGGCTGCCCGACGTCCCGCTGGCGCTGGTGGCCGTCGCCGCGGCCGAGGGCGCGGGTGTGCTGCAGGACGGCGGCGCGGACGCCGGTCTCGTCCGGCTGCCGGTGGACAAGGCGGTGCTGAACGCGATCCCGCTGTACACCGAGACCACGGTGGTCGTGTTCCCCAAGGACCACTGGCTGGCCGCGGCCGACGAGGTGACCACGGGCGAGCTGGCCGAGGACATCGTGCTGCACCCGCTGGACGACACCCTGGCCTGGGAGGGCCTGCCGGGCCTGCCCGCCTTCGAGCGTCCCGCCACCACGGCGGACGCGATCGAGCTGGTCGCCGCGGGGATCGGGCTCCTGGTGGTGCCGCAGTCGCTCGCCCGCCTGCACCACCGCAGGGACCTCACCTACCGGCCGCTCACCGACGCCCCGCAGTCGCAGATCGCCCTCTCCTGGCCCCAGGACCGGACGACGGACCTGGTGGAGGAGTTCATCGGCATCGTCCGGGGCCGGACGGTCAACAGTTCGCGCGGCCGCACCCAGCCCGCCGACCGGGCGAAGGACGCCACGTCCGGCCGGCAGCAGCGTCCCGCCGCGGGCGGCAGGACGCAGAACGGCGGCAAGGCCCAGGCCGGCGGCAAGGCGCAGGCCGGCAGCAGGACGGGCGGCGCCGGTAAGTCCGCCGGTGGTGGCAAGGCGGCGGGCGGCCGCTCGCGCACCGGCTCCGGAAGCGCGTCCGGCGCCAAGCGCGGGAAGCCCCGCCGCCGCTCCTGAGGCGGCGCCGGTGCGGCCCCCTCACTGTCGGGGGTAGACCTCCGCCCGCCGACGCGCGGGGCAGCCGGCGGACGGAGGAGAGGAGAGCGGGAGCGATGGCGGACGGCGGGCCGGTCCGGCGGCGGGGCAAGCCGACGGCGGGCGACGTCGCGGCCGCGGCGGGGGTGTCCCGCACCGCGGTCTCGTTCGCGTTCAACAGCCCGGACCAGCTGTCGCGGGCCACCCGGGCGCGCATCCTGGCCGTCGCCGAGGAACTCGGCTACCGGCCCAGCCCGCTCGCCCGGCGGCTCGCCGGGGTCGCCGACGGCCTCGCCGAGGCCGGCCTGACCCTCGCCGACGTCGAACTGGCCGAGGTGCCGATCAGCCGTGCCGACGGCCACCGCACCGCCCGGGACTGGATGGCCCGCGCGGTCCGGCCGACGGCGATCCTGGCGCTCTCCGACATCCTGGCCTTCGGCGCCCTGGAGGGCCTCCGCGACCTCGGGGTGGACGTGCCCGGCGAGGTGTCGGTCGTCGGCTTCGACGACCTGCCGGAGGCCGCCCGCACCCGCCCCGGCCTGACGACCGTCCGGCAGGACATGGAGACCAAGGGCCGGACGGCCGCCGAGGCGCTGCTCGCCGCGGTGCACGGCGAGGCGCAGCCGCAGCGCCGGACGCTGCCGACCGGGCTGGTCGTCCGCGGCTCGACCGCGGCGCCGCCGGCGACCAGGGGCCGGCCGTGATCCGGGCGGTGTCCCGCATCCGGATTGCGCAGTTCCCCGCGCCCCTCGGGGCGTACCCACGCATGATCAGGGGCGTCAGCCGTTCGCGCCGGGCCAGCCGTCGAGCATGCGGTGCACCGTCACCCCGGAGTTCGGGGCGAAGCCCCTGGCGGAGGGGCCGGCCGGCTCGGACGCCTGGGCGGACACGGCGGCCCCGAGGATCTCCTCGATCTTCGCGACCTGGCCGTCGACGGTGGCCTTCAGCTGCTCCGGGTCCTGGGTCCGGGCGGCCGAGCGCACGGTCCGTTCCACCGCGGCGAGTTGGCGCAGTGCGTCCTGGCCGAGCCGGACGGGCTGCGGGGTGTTGATGACGAACTGGTAGGCGCCGGCGACGGCCTCGCAGCCGGTGCAGTGCGTGGTGGTGGCCTTGCTGCTGTTGTCCGCGTCGACCTTCACCTGGCTGCCGCCGGCGGTGACGATCTGGAAGGACAGCGCGACGGACCGGCAGTGCTGTTCGGCACTGCAGTAGCGGGCGGTGGCCAGCGCGCGGTTGTCCACGGAGATCCCGGCCGTCCGACCGAACTGGCGGATCTCGAAGGCGACCTCGGTGTCGTCGGTGCGCAGCGGGTTGGCCACGCTGACCGCGTGGGTCCGCTCCCAGCGGACCTGTGAGGCGTCCGCCGTGCCGGCGGCCGGCCCGACCAGCAGCACCGCCGCGGCCGCGGCCGGGACGAGCTGTCCCGAGCGGAACAGCCGTGCGAGGCGGTGGGACGGGGACTTGGGGTGCGATCGGTTCACGAGAGGCTCCATGAAGAGGTGTCAGGGGGTGGCTGCGGTGCTGGGGTCGGTCGGGGCGGGGGCGGTCGATGCGGTGGCCGCCGGAGCGGTCGGAGTGGCCGAGCCGGCAGGGGCGCCGGTCTCCGGGGATCCGGTCGCGGAGGGCTCGGAGGCCGAAGGCGTCGCTGTCGACGGTGTGGTGGCCGACGGTGTGGTGGTGGTCGACGGCGTGACGGCCGGGGAGGCCGTGGTGCGCGGTGCGGCGGCCGGGGTGGCGCCGGGCCGGGTGCTTCGGCGCGCCCCCGGCCGTGCGGTGGCGGCGCCCGGACTCCGCTCCGCGGTGGGAGTCGTGGAGGCCGCACCGGTCGGAGCCGCGGCGGACGGCGGGTCGGTGAGCGCTGCGGACGGGGTGACCGAGAGCTCGGTCCGGCCGGTCGGCGCGGGGGCGGGGGCGGGGGCCGGCGGTGGCCGGGGGGCGAGCGGTGCCGGGGTCGCCCGCTGTCCCCAGGCGAGGGCCAGCAGTGCGCCGGTGCAGGCGGCCGCCACCAGCAGGAGCACCGCCCGGCCGCGCCTGCTGCGGTGCGCCCGGGCCAGCGCCTGCCCGCCCCGTCGGGCCAGCTTGACCGTCAGGTACAGCAGGCCGACGGTCGGCAGCAGCAGCATCACGGCGCCGATCACGCCGAGCGCCGCGGAGGCGAGGGCTCCCTCCGAGAGGTCCGAGGCGGCGCCGGAGATCTGGTCGCCGAAGGAGCGCACGCCCGTCCGCACCAGCCGCGGCAGGTTCCACAGCACGTAGCCGATCTGGACGGTCAGCAGTGGGACCATGGTCACCACCCAGGCCGTGACGGTGATCCTCGACGACCGTTTCAGCCCGGCCACCTCGGGCGGGGCGGGGCGGCCGGGGATCATGCTGCGCAGGATCGGCCCGACCTTCCCGAACAGGTCGGGGACGCCGGCCAGGTCGGCGAGGATGTAGTAGCCGTCGAAGCGGAGTACCGGCAGCAGCTGTTCGACGATCTCGAAGTGGGCCAGGTAGACGGCGGCGAGCAGGAAGTCCTGCCCGGTCGCGGCGTAGGCGGCGAACAGCGCGGCGATGAACACCACGTTGAAGTAGACGCCGCCGAGGTCCGTCCGCAGCCGGGCCGGCCTGCGCAGCCGGTAGACGTCGGTGACGTCGGTGTACATGGCCGGCCAGACCAGGTAGATGCCGCAGCCGATGCAGCCCGGCCGGCCGCCGCCGTACCGGCAGCCCGAGGCGTGCCCGAATTCGTGGAACACGGTGGACAGGAGGGTGAGGCCGAGGACCGCGAGCAGCAGCGCGGGCTGCTGCACGGTGTGCAGGACGGGGGTCATCGCGCCGTGCGCGGCGAACAGCCAGACGTCGGCTGCGGCGGTCAGCAGCAGGACGGTCACCACGGCGGCCGGCCGGTGGAGCCAGCCGAGGGCGGCGGCGACGGTGTTCACCGACGGGGGCCGCAGCAGGACCTTGTGCGCCCGGAGGGCGAGCAGCAGGTCGGTGACCGGGAGGGGCGTCCTGGCGCCGGAGCCGTCGGGCGCGGCGACCAGGCCCATGGGGCGGAGCTTGTGCTCGACGAGGTGGGCGATGTGTTCCGCCCCGAGCTCGAGACCGGATGGGCCGCTGACCAGCTGGGCGATCTCCGCATGGGATCGGGTGCCGTCCATGGCGCCGGTCACCAGGTAGAGCAGCCGGGTCAGCTGGACCATCTGTCCGTCGGCCCGCCGGACGAGGTACCGCGGGGTGGTGAAACCCGAGTCCTGGTACTCGCCCTGGAGGACGAGACCGGCGGCGGGCTGCGGGGGTCCGCCGGGGGCCGGCGGGGGGACGGCCGCGGTCTGCGGTCCGGACCGGGGACTCGGGCCGGCACCGGGCGGCGGGTCGGTGGGAGGTTCGGCGCCGGGTCGCGCCCACGGGTCGGGTTCGGCCCGGCGGCGGGTGTCGCCGACGGTGCCGATGTGTTCCGCCGCCGTGGGGATCGGGCTGCCGAGACCTTTTCCGCTCTCGGTCACGTCACCTTCCGAGCTGGCAGTCGTTAGAGGAGCGGAAAGTGTTTCCGGCGGCGATTCTGGCGCCACCGGAAACACTTTCCGCAGGTTTTTCCATGAACGGGTCAGAGAATCCGGTCGGGGGGCCGGACGCTGCGCGGCTGCCCTGCCGCGTGCGCTGATCCGCTCATGCCGTCCCGGCCGTGGGGTCGGGCCGGCAGGGTGTCGGTGACGGGCTCACCGTCACTGGTTGATGCTGATGTACTGCTTCGCCTCCGACGCCGCCAGGGAGTCCCACGAGTGGTCGTTGTACGCGACCGAGGTGTTCTCCGCGTAGACGGCGGCGTGCTTGATGACCGTGGTCTTGTGGAGGTTGAGGGTGAAGCGGCTCAGCGCCTCCCGCTTCGGGAGCAGCTCGGCGGTCTCGGTCTCCAGGGCGGACATGTCGATCATGTGGATCCATTCTCCGTACGGTTCGGTCGGGCCGGCCGTGGCCGGCCGGCCCCGTCGGACGGTTGTCCGACGGAGCTGGACACTACGGCGGCCCGACGACGCCGAGCAAGCAACCGGGCACTTTCGGTGATCGGTTTCGCCGGAATATCGCCTGCATTCCCGTTGAAATGATCAGTCGCCTGCGGAGCGAAAACATCGCCGAATTCGGCGCGGTTCCGGGATTCTTCGTATCCGAGGTTTTCGGTGACGCGCGGGGCGTGTCGACTTCACTCGGTCGGCGCAGTTGTTCGATCATGTCTTCGGGTGGTCGGGACGCTGCGCCGCCGCTGCCCGCCCCCGTCCGCGGTCGCCGGCGCTGAACGCCCGCGCACCGGCCCACGCCCCGGCCGCCCGGCCGGCGCCCGGCGTCCGCCCCCCCGCCCGCCCGGCGGCATCCGCTAGCGTTCACTTCGCCCGCCGCCGGCTCGCGGCAGGGCGGACGCCGGCCCGGGTGCCGATCCGCCGCCCACCGGACAGTTCTGACAACCGGACAGGAAAGACAGATATGCGCTGGTCCCAGATGTACACACCCACGCTGCGCGAGGACCCGGCCGACGCGGACGCGGCCAGCCACCGGCTGCTCGTCCGGGCCGGATTCGTCCGCCAGTTGATGGCCGGGCACTACTCGTTGCTGCCGCTCGCCGTCCGGGTGCGGTCGAAGGTCGTCGGGATCGTGCGCGAGGAGATGGACCGGATCGGCTCGCAGGAGTGGCTGCTCCCGGCGATGCACCCCGCCGAGATCTGGCAGCGCTCCGGCCGCTGGGAGGTGATGGGCGACGAGATGTTCCGCGTCAAGGACCGCAAGGGCGCCGACATCGCCCTCGGCATGACGCACGAGGAGATCTTCACCACGCTCGCCGACGAACTCGCCTCGTACCGCCAACTGCCGCAGATGTGGTACCAGTTCCAGACCAAGTTCCGCGACGAGCCGCGGCCCAAGTCCGGTCTGCTGCGGGTGCGCGAGTTCACCATGAAGGACTCCTACAGCTTCGACCTCGACCAGGCCGGGCTGGACCGCTCCTTCGACCTCCACCACGAGGCGTACACCCGCATCTTCGCCCGGCTCGGCGTGCCCGCCATCCCCGTGCAGGCGTCCAGCGGCAGCATGGGCGGCTCCGCCTCCGTGGAGTTCATGTCGCCCACCGGGGCCGGCGAGGACCTGGTCGTGCACTGCACCGCCTGCCACTACGCCGCCAACATGGAGAAGGCCGCCGCCGCCCTGCCGCCCGTCGAGGACCCGGAGGGCCCCGCAGCCCCGGAGCCCTTCGACACCCCCGAGGCGCGCACCATCGAGGAGTTGACGAGCCGTCACGGCGTGCCTGCCGCCGGCCAGATCAAGACCCTGGTGTACGTCGTGGACGGCCGCCTCACCCTGGTGCTGATGCGCGGCGACCACGCCCTGGTCGAGCAGAAGCTGATCGACGCCACCGCGGCCCGCGCGGTGCGCCCCGCCACCCCCGAGGAGATCAAGGAGGCGCTCGGCGCCTCCCCGGGCAGCCTGGGCGCCGTCGGCGTCGAGGGCGTCCCCGTCCTGGTGGACGAGGCGCTGCGCGGCCGCCGGTCGATGACCACCGGCGCCAACCGCGACGGCGTGCACCTGAGCGGCGTCGACGTCGACCGGGACATCACCGCCACCGCGTGGGCGGACTTCCGGGAGATCTCCGCCGGCGAGCCCTGCGCGACCTGCGGCGAGCCGCTGCAGGTGGTCCGCACCGTCGAGGTCGGCCACATCTTCAAGCTCGGCTACAAGTACACCGAGGCGCTGGACATCACCGTGCTGGGCCCGGACGGCGGCCGGATCAAGCCCATCATGGGCAGCTACGGCATCGGTGTCGAGCGGGCGATCGCCGCCGTCGTCGAGGCCCACCACGACGACAAGGGCATCGTCTGGCCGGTCTCCGTCGCCCCGTTCGAGGTGGTCGTCGTGCCGATCGGCAAGGCGGACGAGGAGACCACCAAGGTCGTCGAGAGCCTCTACGCCGACCTGCGCGCCGCCGGGGTGGACACCGTGCTGGACGACCGGGACGAGCGCCCCGGCGTGAAGTTCGCCGACTCCGAGCTGATCGGCATCCCGTACCGGATCACCGTCGGCCCGCGCGGCCTGAAGGAGGGGCTGGTCGAGGTCGTCGAGCGCGCCACCGGCGAGACCGTCCGGGTGCCGGTCGCCGACGCGGTCGGCCACGTCGCCGCCCTGGTCACCGCCGCCCGCCGCGGCTGACCCGGCTCCACGCGCGTCGCCCCCGGCACCCGTCGGGTGCCGGGGGCGGCTGCGTTCAGGCCATCGGTGGGCTCAACCGCAGTGCACCGCACGGTTGCCGAGCGAGGCCGTGGTGGCCGTCTGGCCGGCCCAGGTGATGCTGCCGTAGCCGTTGATGCAGATCTTCACCGCGGCGACCCGCACCGGGCCGGCGAACTTCGCGAAGCTGCCCTGGTCGGTGGCGGTCGTGCCGGCCACCTTGGTGCAGTTCGCGGCCGGGGCGGTCTGGGTGCACCGGCTGATGCTCGCCTTCACCGCGGACGCCGTCCCGTAGCCGCTGTTGACCGTCTTGATGGTGGCGGCGCAGTTCTTGCCGCTGGAGGCGTCGAACCAGATGTAGAAGTAGCCGAAGATCACCCCAGCCGGGGTGGTCACCGGGTAGCTGCCGACCAGCCCGCCGCTGCAGCCGTACGTCGCCGCCGAAGTCGCGGGCGACGGGGGAGCCTTGACCGGGGCGGCCGTGGTGGGCGTGGAGCCGGTGCCCGGCGTCGTCCCCGGGGCCGGGGTCGTGCCGGGCCGGGTGCCGGACGGCCCGGACGTGCCCGGTGCGCCCGTCGTGCCGGGCGCGGTGCCGTCGGCCGGGGCGCCCGGGGACGAGGCTCCGGTCGCACCGGCGGACGTGGACGCACCCGACGGGGCGGCCGAAGTCCCGTCCACCGCCGTGCCGTCCGCCGCGGGGACCTCCCCGGTCGCGCCGGCGTCGTCCCCGGTCGTCCCGGTTGCCCCGGACGCACCAGCCGAGGCTGCCGCCTTGGCTCCGCCCTCCGTGCCGCCCTGCGAACTCACCGCCCAGGTGACGCCCGACACCAGGGCGAGCGCGAGCGCCGCACTGCCGGCGACCAGGCCCGCGCGGCGGCCCGGCGAACCGCGCCACCACGACCCGCGCTCGTCCTCCTCCCAGGGGTCGAACGCGGGCTGCGCAACCGGGGCGGCCGGCGGCACCGGCGCAGCGGCTGCGGCGGCAGCGGGGAAGGCGGCAGCGGGGAAGGCGGCCGGGAATCCCGGAACCGGCGGTGCCGCAGGTGTGTTGGGTGCAGGTGCGGTGAGGCCGAACAGGGCCGCGTCGGTGCCCGCGGCGGCGAGCTGCGGTGCGAGGGAGTCGAGCCGGGCCAGCACCTCGCCGGCGTCCGCCGGGCGCTCCTCCGGGGCCTTGGCGAGCAGCTGCAGGACGAGCTCGTCCAGCCCGGCCGGGAGTCCGGGCCGGTGCCGGCTCGGCGGCGCCGGAGTCTCGCGCAGGTGCGCGCCGAACTGCACGGTGGGCTCGCGGTGCCCGAACGGCGTTCTGCCGGTGAACAGTTGGTACATCAGGCAGCCGGCCGCGTACAGGTCGCTGCGCTGATCGATCTCCTCGGCGCCGCGCACCAGCTCCGGCGACATCCACGGCACCCCGGACAGCGCTCCGGCCCCGCCGGCCGCCTGCCCGGGGTCGGCCGTTGCGATGCCGAGGCCGAGCAGCTTGACCGTGCCGTCCGCGGTGAGGACGAGATGGCCGGGGCGCAGGTCGCGGTGGACTGCGCCGACGGCGTGCGAGGCGGCCAGGGCGGCGCAGATCTGCCGGGCCCAGTCCGCGGCCCGGCCCGGGTTCGGCGCCCCCTCGGCGACCAGCACCTCGTCCAGGGTGCGGCCCTCGACCTGCTCGGAGACCGCGAACACGGTGCCGGTCGCCCCGTCCCGCCCGCCGTCCAGGACGGCCGCCAGATTGGGGTGCTCGGCCCGCTCCTTCGCGGCGTGGGCGGCGGCGGTCAGCCGCTCGGCGTCCGCAGGATCGGCGCCGGCCTCCGCCAGCACGGTCACCACCACGGAGGCGCCGAGCTGCCGGTCGTGCGCCCGCCACCGCTCGCCCGGCCCGCCGTTGCCCAGCCGTTCCAGCAGCTCGTAGCGCTCATCCAGCAGCAGACCCTCCACCATGGCACCCGTCCCTTCGTCCCGACTCCGGCCGTACGGCTCATCAGATGGTCGGTCAGCAACCTAGCGCCCCCGCTGCCCGGCCGGTGCACCCGGTGCCCCTCTGACCGCAGGTCAGACCCCGCGACCGCCCCCGGATCGTGGCGAGCCGAAGGAGGTTCGGGCGAGCTGAGCAGAAGTCGGCGCAGTGTGCGGCGGAGGTGTGCCCGTCCGGTGCAGGCGTGCCACCGCCGGCCCGGGATGCCGGGCACCGTCGAACGGTGCGGGTCCGAGGAGAGCGGGCACCGTGGCGGAGGGGGTTACGGGAGTCTTACCGGTGGGGGGTGGGGGTGGTCGGGGGCGGGGGCGGGCGGTAGGTATGGGGTGTCGTAGTGGGTTTCGGTGGGAGGGTGACGATGTCGGGGCGGGGTGTGGTGGGCCGCAGGGTGGCCGTGCTGGTGGCGGTGGTCGTGGTGGTGGGGGTCGCGTTCGGGGTGTACCTGTTCGCGCCGTGGAAGGCGTTCACGAGTACGGCGGTGGACGAGGTGCTGCCGTCGGTCGCCGCTGCGCCGTCCGCGGCGGGGAGTCCGGTGGCGGGGCCGGTGGAGTTGGCGCGGGGCGGGTTCGTGTCGGGTGAGCACACCACGACGGGGACGGCCCGGCTGGTGCGGTTGGCGGACGGCGGAGTGGTGCTGCGGCTGGAGGACCTGCGGACCTCGGAGGGGCCGGACGTCCGGGTGTACCTGTCGACCCGTCCGGCCGCCGAGTCGCGGCTGGACTCGCTCGGCGACGGCGCCGTCGAACTCGACCGGCTGAAGGGGAACATCGGCAACCAGAACTACGCCGTGCCGGCCGGCACCGACCTGTCGAAGGTCCGCAGTGCGGTGATCTGGTGCCACCGGTTCTCGGTCGGCTTCGGTGCGGCCGACCTGGCGGCGGGTGCTGCCGCGGGGTGAGGACCGCCGGACGGGGTGAGAGGCTGTCCGGCACGCGCGATCCCGTACGGACGGAAGGCCCGCCGATGACTGCAGCCCTGACCGCGGAGGAGGCCGCCGCCCTGGCGGCCGTGGACGAGGCGTCCGTCGCCCGCACGCTCCTCGAGCTGATCGCGATCCCGAGCGTGACCGGGAGCGCCGCGGAGTCGGAGATCCAGCACCATCTGGCGGGCCGGCTCGACCGGTTGGGGCTGGAGACCGACCTGTGGCCGATGGACCTGCCGGCGCTGCGGGCGCACCCGGACTTCCCCGGCACGGAGGCACCGCGCGAGGAGGCCTGGGGGCTGGTGGGCACCACGGGCGGGACGGACGGCCCGACGGTGGTGCTGCAGGGGCACGTGGACGTCGTCCCGCCGGGCGATCCCGCGCACTGGGTGGGCGACCCGTTCGTGCCGCGGGCGGTCGGCGACACCGTGCACGGCCGCGGGGCCTGCGACATGAAGGCCGGGCTGGCGGCGCACCTGGCGGCACTGGAGGCGATCCGGGCGAGCGGGTCGCGGCTCCGCGGCCGGGTCGCGGTGCACTTCGTGGTCGGCGAGGAGGACGGCGGGCTCGGCGCGTTCGGCACCCTGCAGCGCGGGTACTCCGGCGACGCCTGTCTGATCACCGAGCCGACCGGCGGCGCCCTGGTGACGGCCAACGCGGGTGCGCTGACCTTCCGGATCGAGGTGTCCGGCCGGGCCGCGCACGCGAGCACCCGGGACGAGGGGGCCAGTGCGATCGACGCCTATCTGCCGATCCACGCCGCGCTGGCCCGGCTGGAGGCGGTGCGCAACGCCGATCCGGACCCGGTGATGGCGGAGCACCCGATCCCGTACGCGCTGTCGGTCGGCACGCTCCGCGCGGGGGACTGGGCGAGCAGTGTGCCGGACCTCCTGGTGGCGGAGGGCAGGCTGGGGGTGCGGCTCGGCGAGGACCCGGCCGAGGCCCGGGCGGCCCTGGAGCGGTGCGTGGCTGAGGCCTGCGCGGCCGACCCCTGGCTGCGGGAGCACCCGGCTGCGGTGCTGTGGTCGGGCGGGCAGTTCGCGAGCGGGCGGCTGGCGGCGGGGCACCCGCTGCGGGACCTCGTCCGGGACGCGCACGCCGATGCGGTCGGCGGCCCGCGGCTGCCCGAACGCGGCGCACCCTACGGCAGCGACCTGCGGCTGTACGCGGCCGCGGGCGTGCCGACCCTGCAGTTCGGCCCGGGCGACGTACGGCTGGCGCACAGCCCGCGGGAGCAGGTCTCCGTGCGGGAGACGGTGCAGGTGGCGAGGACGCTGGTGCTGGCGGTGCTGCGCACGGCCGGGACGCACTGAGGCACGGCCGCGCCCGCGGCCGGGCGGTGCCGGGGAGCGGCGCCCGGTCAGATCGAGACGGCCAGTTCGAAGCCGCCGCTCCTGACGTTCTTGCACAGGGCGTGGCAGGCGCCGAAGCGTTCGGCGAATTCGGGGCGGCTCTGCCAGCTGCGCATGGCGTCGACGTCGCGCCAGGCGGCGAAGGACACGAAGTGGTACGGGTCGCCGAGGGAGCGGATCAGGCGGGCGCCGAAGAAGCCCTCGGCCTCGGCCTTCGTCCAGGTGAGGAACTCCTGCCAGCGCTCGACGAACTCCTCCGCCCGGCCCTCGGAGACCTCCCAGTACGCGGACGACCAGTGCTCGTTCTCCTGCAGCATCGTGCAACACCTCGCTCTGCTACCGGTCTCCTTCCAGCCTAGGCGGGTTGTGCCACGGCCTCCTTGCGTACGAAAACCGATCGGTTTACCTTTTGTGGAAACCGATCGGTTTCCTCCGAGGGGAGCTTTTTCATGACCGCGATCAAGGACTCCGTCGTCCTCGTCACCGGCGGCAGCCGCGGCATCGGCCGCGCGATGGTCGACGCCCTGTACGAGCGCGGTGCGCGCAAGGTCTACGCGACCGCCCGCGACCCGCGGACGGTCACCCACCCGGAGGCCGTGCCGCTGGCGCTGGAGGTCACCGACCCGGCCTCGGTCGCGGCGGCCGCCGCACAGGCGCAGGACGTCACCGTCCTGATCAACAACGCGGGTGCGGCCGTCAGCGCCTCCTTCCTCGATGCTCCGGTGGAGGACGTGCGCCGGGAGTTCGAGACCAACTTCTACGGACCGCTGCTCACCGCCCGCGCCTTCGTGCCGGTGATCGAGCGCAACGGCGGGGGCCACCTCCTCAACGTGCACTCGGTGCTTTCCTGGCTGGGCCTGGCCGGCTCGTACAGCGCGTCCAAGGCGGCGCTGTGGTCGCAGACCAACTCGCTGCGGCTGGAGTTGAAGCCGCGCGGGATCAACGTGACCGGCCTGCACGTCGGTTATGTGGACACCGACATGACGGCGGCGGTCGCCGGGCCGAAGGCGAACCCCGCCGACGTCGCCGCGCAGGCGCTGGACGGGATCGAGGCCGACGCGTACGAGGTGCTGGCCGACGACCTGTCGCGCCGGGTCAAGGCCGGGCTGGCCGGCGACCTCGCCGGGCTCTACCCGCAACTCGCCGCCTGAGGAGGCGGATCCGGTGGTCAGACCGGCAGCAGCCGGCCGACCAGTTCGCCGAGGCGGCGGGCGTTGCGGCAGGCGTGCATGTCGACCACGCCCGCGTAGGCGAGGGCGGCGGAGTCGCCGGTGCCCCAGAGCGAGGCCTGCTCCGGGTTGAGCCAGATCACCCGGCGGGCCCGGTCGGCGATCCGCTGCAGGGCGGGCAGGTTGGGGTCCCAGCCGTTGGTGCGGGCGTCGCCGAGCACCAGGACGGCGGTGCGCGGCCCGACCGCGTCCGGGTACCGCTCGGCGAACTCGCCGAGTGCGGCGCCGTAGTCGCTGCTGCCGTGCCAGCCGGCCACGGCGGCCTCGGTGAGGATGCGCCGGCCGAGCCCGGCCGGGTCGGTGTCGCCGGCGACCAGCCGGGTCACCTCGTCGGTGCGGTTGACGAAGGCGAACACCCGCACCTTGGTGAACTGGTCGCGCATCGCCCGGACCAGCAGCATGGTGAAGTTGGCGAAGCCGGCCACCGAGCCGGACACGTCGCAGAGCAGCACGATCTCCGGGCGGGCCGGGCGGCGCCGCCGGTACGCGGGCCGCAGCGGCACGCCCCCGGTGGAGAGCGAGCGGCGCAGGGTGCGGCGCAGGTCGATCCGGCCGCGGGCCGCCCGGCGCCGGCGCGCGGCCAGCCGGGTGGCCAGCTTGCGGGCCAGCGGCCTTACGGTGCGCCGCAGTTCGGCGAGCTGATCGGCGCCGGCGGCGAGGAAGTCCACCCGGTCGGGGGTGGGGGCGACGGCGCGTTCGGCGATCCGCTCGGTGCCGCGCACCTCGGCGACCCGGCGGCGGGCCTCGGTGCCGACCTGGGCGCGGAACGCCCGGATGCGGCGGCGGATCTCGTCCTCGGTCAGCCGGTCGGTGAACCCGTCCGCACCGTCCGCACCCCGGCCGGCACCGCCGGCCCGCAGCGCGGCCAGCACCCGGGCCAGCAGAGTCTCGGGCCGCAGCCGGTCGAGGGTCTGGTAGGCGGACCAGCCGTCCGAGCCGGGGCGCCCGCCCTGCCCCGAGCCGGGCCCCCACCCTGCGCCGGGGCCGGCCGCGGCGCCGTAGCGGCCGAGTGCCTCCACGGCCTCGCCGGCGAGCCGGGCGGTGGCGGCCGCGTCGTTGGCGGCCAGCGCCAGGGCGAGGCGTTCGCGCAGGTCGGCGACGGTGGCGGCGCGGTCGGCCGGCTCCCCGTCGAGCGGGCGGGTGCCGTGCGGGATGCCGACGCCGAGCGGGAAGTACAGGTCGAAGACCGCGTCGAACACCGCCCGCTGCCGGTCGGTGCGCAGCAGCGCCGCGGCCAGCCCCTCCCGCACGTACTCCCGTTCGGCCAGCCCGAGCACCTGCAGGGCGGCCGCCGCGTCGACGGTCTCGCCGGTGCCGATCCTCAGCCCGTGGCCGCGCAGCGCCTGGACGAGCCCGGTGAGGCGCGCGGCGAGGTCCTCCGTGCCGCCGTGCCCGGCGCTCACGCCGGGGCCAGCTTCGCGGCGGCCTTCAGCACGTCGTCCTGGTGCTTGAGGATCACCCCGAGGGTGTCCTGCACGACGGTCTCGTCCAGGGTCTCGGCGCCGAGCACCAGCAGGGTCCGCGCCCAGTCGACCGTCTCCGCGACCGACGGCGGCTTGCGCAGTTCCATGGCGCGCAGCGCGCCGACCACCCGGACGAGCGACTCGGCCAGCACCGCGTCCAGGCCGGGCACCTGGAGGCGGACGATCCGCTGCTCCAACTCGGCTTCGGGGAAGTCGAGGTGGAGGAAGAGGCAGCGGCGGCGCAGCGCCTCGGAGAGTTCGCGGTCGGCGTTCGAGGTGAGCAGCACGAAGGGGCGGCGGCTCGCGGTGACGGTGCCGAGTTCGGGCACGGTGACCTGGAAGTCGCTGAGCACCTCCAGCAGCAGGCCCTCCATCTCGACGTCGGCCTTGTCGGTCTCGTCGATCAGCAGGACGGTCGGCTCCTCGCCGCGGATCGCGGTGAGCAGCGGCCGGGCGAGCAGGAACTCCTCGCCGAAGATGTCGGTGCGGGCGTCGTCCCAGCGCTCGTCGCGGCCGGCGGTGATCCGCAGCAGCTGCTTGGCGTGGTTCCACTCGTAGAGGGCGCGGGACTCGTCGATGCCCTCGTAGCACTGGAGGCGGACGAGGCGGGCGGCGCCGACCCGGGCGACGGCCTTGGCGAGTTCGGTCTTGCCGACGCCCGCGGGGCCCTCGACCAGCAGCGGCTTGCCGAGCCGGTCGGCGAGGAAGACGGTGGTGGCGACCGCGGTCGAGGCGAGGTAGCCGGCCTCGGCGAGGCGGGTGAGGACGTCGTCCACCGAGGTGAAGAAGCCCGTGCCGACCGTGTGCCCGTCCTCGTGCTGCATCCGTCCGCTCCCGTCCGTACCGCGCCGTGGGAGGCATGTTACCCGCGGGTCACTTCGGGGGGAACGGCTCGGGAGGACGGGATGCGCGGCGCCCGGTCAGTGCATTCCGGCCGCGTCCAGCAGAGCGGCCGCGGTCGGCGCCGCCAGACCCGCCAGGGTCTCCGCGCCCGCCCCGGCGCGGGCGCTGGCACCGTCGAAGACCAGGGTCAACTGCCGTGCCAGCAGCGCCGGGTCGGTGGCGCCGCCGCGCTCGGCCTCGGCGCGGAAGAAGTCGGTCAGCGCCTGTTTGGCCCGGCCGGCCACCGCGCTCGCCGGGTGTTCCCGGTCCTTGACCTCCACCTGCACCGCCAGGTACGGGCAGCCCCGGTACCCGGGCTCGGCGGACAGCTCCTCCAGCCGCTCGAAGACGTGCAGCGCCCTCGCCCGCGGCGGCCGCGGGTCGTCCGCGGCGGGCAGCAGCAGGGCCGCGTACCCGGGCGCGCGGCGCTCCAGGCCGGCCGCCAGCAGCTCGTCCTTGCTCTCGAACAGCTGGTACATCGAGCGCTTGGACACCCCGGCGGCCCGGCACAGGGCCTCGACGCCGGTGCCCACGCCCTCCCGGTAGAAGAGCTCGATGGCGGCGTCGAGCAGCCGGTCGCGCGGGGAGGCCTTCGCCTGGGTGTCCATGCTGCGAGGCTACCGCCCGCGACGCTCGGAGGAAACCGATCGGTGTCCCGGGCGCGGGCGGCTACCGCAGGGGCGCTAACGCAGAACGGCCTCCAGCAGGTCCCCGCCCAGCCGGGCACTGGTCGCCAGGTCGAGCTCGTACAGCACGTAGCGGCCGCGGCGGCGGGTGGTCAGCAGCCCGGCCCGCCGCAGCACGGCCAGGTGCCGGGACACCTCCGGCGCGGTGAGCTGCCAGGCGTCGGCCAGCTCGCCGGTGGTGTGCGGGCCGCGGGCGAGCGTCCGGGACAGCCGCAGCCGCACCGGGTGGGCCAGCGCCTCCAGCCGCTGCTGCACCAGCGCGAGCGACACCGGGTCCGTCCCGCCCGGCTCGGCGATCGGGTACTGCAGCACCGGCCGCCAGCCCTGCGCGTACACCGCCGGCAGGTGCGGCCGCCCGAAGGCGCTCGGGATGAACGTGACACCGCCCGCCGCGACCGCGCTCGTCGCGTTGTCCTGCAGCTTGTCGACCACGATCCGGCGCCGCCCGGGCTCGGAGCCGTCCACGGCGATGGCGGGGGAGACCGCCGCCAGCGTCTCCGCCAGACCGTACCTGGCCAGCAGGTCCGACTTCTGCCGGGCGTCCGCGGCCAGCGCCGGCAGCACCCGCCGCCAGGCGTCCGCGAAGAACGCCCGCTCGCAGTCCTCCAGCAGGCGGCGCACCCGCACCCGGACGGCCGGCGGATCGGCCAGCAGCCGGTCCGCGAACGCCGCCTGCACCGGCCCCCGGGCCAGCGCGAGATCCCGGGCCCGCTCCGCCGCCACCGGATCGGTCAGCGGCGAACCCGCCGCCCGGTGCGACAGCCGGGACGAACCGCAGGTGGTCACCAGTGCCGCGGCCACGTACTGCTCGTCCTCCAGCAGGTCCACCGCGTCCAGCTCCTCCGCCAGCGTCGCGGCCGGCCGCGCCGGGAACAGGAAGTCCGCCCGCGAGGACCGCCACATGAAGTCCGCCTCCAGCAGCCGGTCCGCCAGCCCCGGCGGCAGCGCGCCCGTCGTCGCGGCGACCCAGCCGTGCAGCTCCGGATGGTGCGCCGGCTCCGCGAGGGCGTGCAGCATCGCGTTCAACTCCGCCAGCGGGGACGGCGCGAACAGCAGCCGCCCGTCCGGCAGACCGGTGACGTCGATGGTCAGGCTCATGGCCGCGATCCTGCCACCCCGCCCCGGCCCGACCGCCGACGGTTGACGGGGACCGTCAATCCGCGTGCCCCGCCCCTGCCCCGCGCCGCAGCGTGGCCGCCATGGCACTCCTCCAGAAGCCCGCCCCGCCCGCCACCGGTGCCCTGGCCACCGCCCGGCTGCTGCGGACCGCCGGCGGCGGCCGCTACGCCCTCGCCGTCCTCGTCGACGCACTCGGCGCCGGACTGCTCCGCCCCTTCCTGCTGCTCTACGGCGTCGGCGTGCTCGGCATCGGCATCGGCACCGCCGGCCTGGCCCTCTCCGCCGGCATGCTCGCCGGCCTGGCCGCCGTACCCCTGACGGGCCGGTGGATCGACCGCGGCGCCCGCAGCCGGCCGGTCGCGGCCACCCTGCTCGTCCGGGCGGCCGGCGTCGGCGTGCTGCTGGCCGCCGACGGTCCGGTCGGCTACACCGCCGCAGCCGTCCTGCTCGGCATCGGCAGCCAGACCTGGCCCACCGCGCACGCCGCCGTGGTCGCCGCCCTCACCGAAGGACGCACCCGGGACGCCGCCCTCGCCGCCGGACGCTCCCTGCGGAACGCCGGCCTCGGTGCCGGCGCACTCGTGGCCACCGCGGCGACGGCGGGCGGCACCGGCGCCCTGCGGACGCTCGCGCTGCTCACCGCCGTCGCCTGCCTGGCCGCGGCCGCCCTGGCGTGGTCGCTGCGGCTCTCCGTCCCCGCCGCGGAGCCCGGCCGCCGCCGCATCCTCCGTCGCACGGGTGCCGGGCACGGCACCGGCACCGGCACCGGTACCGGTACCGGCCTGCTCGGGCTGGCGAACCTGCCGTACGCCTTCTGCTTCGACGTCCTGGAAGTCGCCCTCCCCGCCCTGCTGGTGACCACCCTGCACGTCTCGCCCGCCTGGTCCTCCGGGATCTTCGTCGGCAACACCGTCCTGGTCATCACCACCCAGCTCGCCGTGGTGCTCTGGGCCGGCCGCCGCTCCCGGCGGTCCGTACTGGCCGCCTCCGGCCTGGTCCTCGCCTTCTCCTACCTGGGCTTCTGGGCGGCCGGCGCGCTGGGCGGTGCGGCCGGCGCCGCCGGGATCGCCGCCGTCGCCGTGCTCTACACCGCCGGCGAGATCCTCTACACCGGCACCGGGACCG
Organism: Kitasatospora sp. NPDC051914; assembly: GCF_040680995.1. Classification (NCBI taxonomy): domain Bacteria; kingdom Bacillati; phylum Actinomycetota; class Actinomycetes; order Kitasatosporales; family Streptomycetaceae; genus Kitasatospora; species Kitasatospora sp. NPDC051914. Next base: position 10,983 of record NZ_JBFAXX010000054.1, on the reverse strand, counting down.
CCCTGGTGGTCGCCGCGGCACCGCCCGGGCAGCTCGGCCGCGCCCTCGCCCGCTGGGAACTCTCCAGCGGACTCGGTCGCGCCGTCGCCCCCGCCGCCCTCACCGCCCTCCTCACCGCAGGCCCCGCCACCCTCTGGGCCACCCTCGCCACCGCCACCACCCTCGGCGCCGCCCTCGTCCTCCGCCACGGCCCCCCGGACGTGAACCGGTGGCCGTCACGCTCGACACCGAACCGCTGACGGCCTGGGTCCGCTGACGGCCTGATACGGGCGACGGGTTGCCCCGGTGCCGTCGGCCACCGGTTCCGTTCAGCCGGCGCCGGCCGGGCAGGTGCGGCGGGTGGCGCGGAGCAGGTCGCGGGCGCGCGCGACGCCGCGGCGGTTGCGTTCCAGGGCGGCCTCGTCGGGGAGGGCTGCGGGCGTGGCGGGCGGGGGCTCCGGGGGCGTCCGCTGCTCGGGAGCGGGAGCGGGAGCGGGAGCGGCGGCGGGCTCCTGGGGCATGGTGCGCTGGAGGCGGTCGCGCAGCAGGCCCTGCGGGGAGCGGACGGGGTCGGGGAGGTCGGCGAGGAGCGTGTGCCGGAGTTGGTGCGGCCTGGCGTCGCGGGCCAGCCATTCGGCGGCGAGCGGTGCGAGGCCGAGGGCCTCGCGGACGCCGAGCCGCAGCCGCGGGTCGCGCTCGGCGAGTTCGAAGATCAGCCGGGCGGCCCGCCCGGTGGCCTCGTCCGGCGGATCGTCGGACGCGGCCGGTGCGGCGGGGGGTGAGGTGTTCGCCTTGGTCTTGGTAGGGGTTGAAGTGCCGAGCCGCCGACTGCCCTGCGCACCGAGTGCCGGGTTTCGACGTGCGGTCTCCCCTGCGGCGCCGGCAGGATCCCCGGCGGCGGTGCGGTCGGCGGGGGCGGCGCCCTGCCAGGCCGCGGCGATCTCCGCCGGGTCGGTGAGCGGTACGGAGGTGACCATCACGTCGCTGGACCAGGTGCCCTTGGTGGGGTGCTGCTTCCTGCGGACGTGCAGGTAGCCCTCGTCGATCAGCTGGGTGCGGGCCCGGGAGACGGCCGTGCGCCCCTCCGGCATGCGCCGACCGATCGTCAGAACGGTGTCGATGCTGCCGGGCGGCAGCGACAGCGCCCACAGCAGCAGGGTCTTGGCGGTGCCCCTCAGACGCGGGTGCCGGACGATGTCGTGGGATGCCCGGACATAGCGCGCGGGCGCGGTAAACTGGACGTGCATGCGGAGGTTTCGCTCCCGTGCCGTGCCCCGGGGTGTTCCAGCACCGCCGGGGTCAACTGTTTTCTGTAGCCGGACGGTAGCACGGGGTGACGGATTCTCGCACGGTCGGTCACGGAAGCTCGCCCGTCAGTGTTCTGACGCTCCGTCGCGCTGGGCGTAGCGGGCGGGCGGGGTGCCGGTCGCGGCGGTGAAGTCGCGGGTGAGGTGGGCCTGGTCGGCGTAGCCGAGGTCGGCGGCGAGGGCCGCCCAGTCGATGTCCGCGCCGCTGTCCGCGTGGCGGGCGGCCTCGTGCAGCCGGGCCCGCCGCAGCACCCACTTCGGGGATGCGCCCACGTACTCGGCGAACAGCCGCTGCAACTGCCGGACGCCGATGCCGAACTCCGCCGCCACCTGGTCGACCCGGTGCAGCCCGGGGGAGGAGGTGATCCGGTCGACGACGGCGGCGGCCCGGTCGGCCGCCGGGTCGGGCTCGGGCAGACGGGGCGTCAGGAAGGCGTCGGCGAGGGCGGCGAGGCGGTCCGGGTCGGCCGGGGTGCGGAGCACCTCCTCGTTCATGCGGTCGGCCCCGGCGCCGAAGAAGTCCGCGGCGGGGAGCGAACGGTCGGCGAGCGCGGACACCGGGCGGCCGGCGAACGGACGGAAGGCGCCCGGCCGGAACTTCACCCCGAGCACGTGCCCGGCACCCTCCAGGCGGCGTACGAAGAGCGTGCGGTCGACGCCGTACACCAGGGCCCGCGGCTCCTCGAAGACCAGGTGCACATGGGGGTGCGAGAGCACCTTCTGCTCGTGCGGGGGCCGGCCGCGGCAGTCCCAGCGGACCACCCAGTAGAACTCGACGAAGCGGGCCGGGCCGGGCGCGGGCTCCCGCCGGTCCACCCGGATCAGCGAGGCGGCCCGGTCGGGGTGCAGCACCCCGCGTCCGAGGTCCGGTTCGGTCATGGCGGTCAGGGTAGCCGCGGCCGGGCGGGCCGTCGCGTTTCTTCAAGACGGCCGCCCCGGCGGCCGCAGAGGATCGGTGCATGAACGCTCACCACTTCCACCCCCGGATGGTCCGTGCCGCCGCCGAGGCCGCCAGGATCGCCCGCGGCGTCCGCCCCGAGCAGCTGGACGGGCCCACGCCCTGCGCCGAGTTCGACACCCGGGCGCTGGTCAACCACTGGGTGCTGTACACCTCCCACGGCCTGGAGCACCGTGCCCACCGCACCGAACTGCCGCAGGATCTCGTCGCCCGGGACTTCACCGCCGACACCGCCTGGGCCGAGGCCTACGCCGAGCAGCTGGACCGGGCCGTACGGGCCTGGGCCGACCCGGCCGCCTGGGAGGGCGACGTCGACCTCGGCGGCACGCCCGTGCCGGCCGTCTCCATCGCCGGGATGATCGTCAAGGAGATGGTGGTGCACGGCTGGGACGTCGCCCGCGCCACCGGCGGCGAGGTCGACGTCCCGGACGACCTCGCCGAGTTCGTCCTCACCGTGGTCGAGGAGAACGCCGAGCTCTACCGGCAGTACGGCGGCTTCGCCGACCCGGTGCCCGTCCCGGCCGACGCCCCCGCCCTGCACCGCGCGCTCGCCGCCTCCGGCCGCGACCCGCACTGGGCCCCGAAGTCCTGAAGGCTCAGCCCGCGTCCGCGTGCCGAAGGATGCGGGCGACGTCGTGGACGTGGTGGTGGCCGTCGTGCGCGTTGTTGCGGGCGATGTCCTCGGCGCGCTGCTCCCCGCGGGTGGCGTGCTGCAGGACGGTGCCCTCGGCGAGCGCGGCGGTCACCGACGCCGTCCACGCCCCGACCGCGTGGTCCAGCGACCAGAGGGCGGCGGCGGGTGCGATCTCCGGGTAGCGGCGGCCCTGCGCGACCAGGTCCGGGTCGTAGCCGCCCACCTCGACCGCCCCGGCCAGCCGGGCCCCGGCGAGGCGCTCGGCCCAGATCCGCAGGTTGTCGGCGACGTGGCTGACGTACGCCGCGGGCGTCCACGCCAGCTCGGGGTGGTGTTCCCGCCCCGTCCGCCCGTCCAGCAGCGCCCGGAAACGGGCCGGCAGCCCGCCGACGACCACCACCGCCTCCGCACCCGTCGCCGCCCACCCGAACCCGCACGCGCCGCACGGGTCCCCGTACAGAGCCGCTCCCCACTTCTCCATGCGGGCACTCTAGTCCCGCGCGCCTGAGCGCCACATCGTCACCGTGCGAAGGAAGTTGACATGCGATCACGCGTGATGTGTCATGTCACCTCAAATCGAGCGCCGGCGCGAACGGGGACTCTTCATGAAGCTCAAGAGACTGGCACGGGTGGGTCTGGCCCTGGCTGCAAGCGCGATCATGGTTGCCGGGACGGAGGGTTCCGCCTCCGCGAGCGGGCTCAACGTGACCGTCAGCAAGAGCTGGGGCACTTCGACGTTCTACCCGGACGGCGACTGGCTCTACATCACCGACACCTCCGCCGACGGCTACTCGGTGCACGCCAAGATCCAGCAGCTGGGCTGTGCCAACGTCGCCTGTGACGGGCTCGTCTGGCGGGACATCCGCACCGGTTGCTACGACACCACCAGCATCGGCGACAACGGCACCGAGATCCGCCAGTGCAACTACGACATCACCGAGAACGTCACCGTGCGCGTGTGCGAGACCCGCTACAGCGGCGGCACCCGCTACGGCGACTGGTACTGCAGCAACGAGACCAAGTCCTGATTCCGGGGCGGCCGGGCGTCAGCCTGCGGTGCTGAGGGTCTCGCTGACGGCGGCGGACTGCTCGTCCATCTGGGTCCTGATGGTCTTCAGTTCGTTCCTGTGGTCGGCCATCATGGCGTGCTGGCGGTCCACCTCGGCGGCGAACCAGATGCCCACCACGTTGCCCTGCTGCTTGCAGGCGACGTCGGCCTCGGCGGTCTTCTGCTCGTCGCGACCCGGGCTCTCCCCCGCGAAGGCCGGATCGTTGACGGCGTCCATCGGGGTCGCGTAGCGGAACCCCTTGCCGAGCATGCACGCGGACCAGCCGCGGAAGGCCTCCTGCACGGCCGGGGCCTTCCGGGACTCGTCGAAGCTCCTGGCGTCGATCTCGTGCACCAGCGCCGCCTCGCCGAGGAAGGGGGCACGGCCGGACAGCTTCTTGTTCATCTCGCCCGTGCAGCCGCCGGCCGGGAGCGGGCCCGGCCGGCCGGTGGCGATCAGCCGAACCGCAGCGAGACGTTCTCGTCGTAGGTGTCGACGAGGCGCGCCCGGCCGGTGCCCGGGGCGAGCCGGTCGGAGGCACCGGTGTGGTTGGAGTTGTGCACGAGCAGGCGTCCGTACAGCTCCTGGTCGACGCCGTCGGGGGTGCGGCTGGTGAGCGGCGCAGCCGCGGGCCCGGAGGCGAGCAGCGCCCTGCCCAGCGCGGGGCTGTGCGGGGTGGCGGCGGCGACGGCGGCGAGGAGCTCGTCGGCGGGCGCCCGGGCCGGGTCGAGCAGGTTGGTCACCGTGCCGGGCCCGATCACCCGCAGCGGCAGCCCGCGCGGCCGGACGAGGAACGTGCCGTCCGTCAGCCGCCGTTCGGGCTGCAGCGGCAGCCGTGCGGTCGGCAGCCGCCAGACGGTGCCCAGGCCGCGGGCGGCGGCCGCCGCGGCCATCCCGCGGTCCGGCGCGGGGCCGTCCGAGACCAGCAGCGTGCCGGGCTCGACGGAGCGCAACAGCGTTGCCGGTGCGCCGGCTTCGTCCCAGAGCGCGTCGAGGATCCCACCGGTGGCGCAGTCCACCAGCCCGGTGACGGGCAGGCGGGGTGCGGGGCCGGTGCGTTCGGTCGGCGCCGTGCGGTGCTCGGTCAGCAGCCGCAGCGGGCGGCCCCGCCACTGCGGGTCGGCGGCGCGCGGGACGGCGGTGCTCGGCCGCGGGGCGGTCCTGAACAGCTCCTCGAGGGGGCCGCTGCCGAGGCGTTCCCTGGCCTGGAAGATGGCGGCCTTTCCTGCGGCCGGTCCGGGCTGGCTCAGTCCGGCCCGCCGCAGGCCGCCTTCGAGGCGGCGCATCACGTCCAGGTACGGGTCGGGCGAGAACAGCGCCATGCCGAGGACGAAGTAGACCATCCGCCGGGCCGGGAGCAGTCGGCGCCGGCGTTCGGTGCGGCCGCAGGAGGCGATCACTGCGTCGACGAGTTCCGGCGGGTAGGTGCGGACCAGCAGGTCCACCGCGGCGGCGTCGGCAGCACGGGTGCTCCCGGTGGTGTCGTCGGACAAGGGCTTCCCCGGTGGTGAGGCGGTCTGGTCGGGGCCGCGCCCGGTGCGGCGTCGGACGCGGCCCCTGACGAAGCCTCACCTCCGGGCGTAGCTCCGGCGTAGCGCCGGGGTAGCGTGTGCACAACAGGCCTCCCGGCATACTGTGGATATGTCCATGTCATGTATGTTTTGTACGTCCGAGTGATCAGATTCACGCGATCTGTTCATGAGGTGAAGGAACACCGGGCGTGACCCGGAAGTTTCTCGAACGACTGTCGACCCGTCAGCTGAGGAGACCTTGTGGCCCGCAAACCGCGCCCCGTCGATCCGGCGGACGGCCCCATACAGGCCTTCGCCCACGACCTGCGCATCGTCAGGGAGCGGGCCGGCAACCCCACGTACCGCGTCCTGGCCGAGCGCGCGGGCTTCGGCGCCACCACGCTCAGCGACGCGGCGGGCGGCGTCCGGCTGCCCAGCCTGGAGGTCACCCAGGCGTACGTCGGTGCCTGCGGCGGTGACGTCGAGGAGTGGACGCGGCGCTGGCACGAGGCGGACCGGAAGCTGGCTACCCCGGCCCCGGCCCCGGCCGCCGAGCCCGCTGCCGCCGAGCCCGCTGCTGCCGAGCCCGGTGCGGCGGAGATCGGTGCCGTGGAGTCCGCCGTCCGGCCCGGGGCGGTCGGAACCGTTGCCGCGCCCGCCCGTACGGAGAAGGCGGTCGGCGCACCCGCAGGCAGCGGGCCGTACGAGGCCCGCCCCGGGAACGACTTGGGCGATGCCGCAGGGGTGGCGGTCGACGCCTCCGTCGATCTCGTGGAGCCGCCCGCAACCCTGCTCACCCGCCGCTGGCCGGCCCGCTGGACAACGGCCGGCACCGTGGCCCTACTGGCCCTCACCGCCGTCATCGTCCTGGTCGCCCTGCGGTCGACCTCCTCGGAGCACGGCAACGCCCGTACGGCCGCGACGGGGCCGACCGGCGTCGGCTGTCCGGCCCCCGCCGCATCGCCCGGCCTCTTCGGCGGCGAGACCTACAACGTCGTCACCCGCCTCCGCGCCGGTGCCAGCCTCGCCGCGGACGTGGTCGCCCAGGTGCCCTCCGGCTGCAAACTCGCCTTCACCGGCTACTGCCTGGGGGACGTCGTCGTCGACGTCACCTCCGGCTCGCCCGACATCCGGTGGTTCCGCATCGCGACCGGCGGCTACGTCTCCTCCGCCGTCGTCCACGGCAATCCGCCGGCCGGCACCCAGCCCGTCGACTGCCCGGACGGCATCGCCCCGCCCTCCTCGATCACCCTCACCGCCGGCGTCCGGACCGGCGAACCCGGCACCCTCGAACTCCGTGCCACCGGCAACCACGTGGCGATCGTCGGCTACGCCGCCTACCTCCCCCGCGCGGGCAGCTCCACCCCGCAGTGGCAGCAACTCGGCATCACCTCCGAGTCGGCCGCCGGCTTCACCGTGGCCTGGAAGCCCGGCTCCCCCGCCGAGGGCGGGGGAGCCGGCACTCCCGTGGTGGCCGTCGCCTGCCTCGGCGGCGACGGGCCGACCGCCGTCGCCGACTCGCGCCTCGTCGGCCGCAACGGCACCGCCACCGCGATGACGGGGTCGGAACTCTCCGAGACGGAGCTGACCCGCGCCCGCAAGGCCGCCTGCCGCTACCCCGACGGGAAGGGCTGACCGGTCCCGCAGGGGCGCGTTCGCCCGGTGAACGCACGCCGGTGGTCGATCGGGGCCGACCGGTTGCCCTGGTGCACCTGCGGTATCGGTGGCGGCGCGACGGGGACGCTACGGGGGTTCCGGAGGATGCGGGAGGCGCAGGCGGGCGGGGACTCCCCGCGGCCGGGGCCGCTTCCGCCCGTACCTCCGCCTCACGAGGAGCCCGGTGAAACCCACGCCCGTTCTGCGCCGGATAGCCCCCGTCGCCGCCGCAGCCCTCGCTCTCGGCCTGGCGGCCTTCGCCCCGGCGCCGCAGGCCTCCGCCTCCGCCACCGCCCCGAAGGCCGTCGCGACAGCGTCCGCCGCAGCCTCCGACGCGGCCGGGCTGGCGGCCGCCAACGTCGGCCGTACGGCCGGCACCTGTGCCGACACCCCGACCAGGAACACCCTGGGCGGTGACCAGTTCGAGCACAGCTGTGTCGGCTACGCGGGTGTGCCGGAGTACTGGTGCGCCGACTTCGCGATCTGGGCCTGGCGCAACTCGGGCCTGTCGGTGGCCGGTCTGGACGCCTCGGCGGTGAGCTTCCGCACGTACGGCCAGGACCACGGCACCCTGCACACCGCGGCCTCGTACGTCCCGCAGCCGGGCGACGCCGTCATCTACGGCACGGGCAGCGGCTCGGGCACCGTCATCCACCACGTCGCGATCGTGACTTCGGTCGGTGCGGACGGTTCGGTGGTGACCGCCAACGGCGACTGGAACGGCGACCCGAACGCGGTCGGCGAGGTGGCGTTCGCGAAGAGCTCCTCCGTGGTCCCGGTGACGATCCCGGCCGCCCAGCGGGCGGTCGGCAGCGTGCCGAGCACGGTCGACCCCGCCGGCGGCTACCGGATCGACGGCTACATCAGCCCGGTGGCGGCGTCCACGGCCAACCCGTACACCCCGACCCAGGTCTGCGGCCCGGGCTTCGGCGTGATCGATTCGCACTCGCTCGGCGGCGCGACCGCCTACCTGCTGTACGAGGCCGCGAGCGGCCGCAACTGCGTGGTGACCCTGGCGACCTCCCCCACCGGGGCGGTGCCGATGAACGCCACCCTCAAGGTGCAGGGCGGGAGCTCGGCGTCCAATCCGGGCGACTTCACCTACTACGCCGGGCCGGTGACCCTCCCGGCGGCCGCGAGCTGCGTCGACTGGGGCGGCTCGTACAACGGCACCGCCTGGACCAGCGGTTGGAGCCACTGCGGCTGACCGCCGCCGTCACCGGAATTGATTGACCGCCGCCCCGGACGAACCCGGACAACGCTCCGGTCAATTCCCCCGCAGCCCGCCGCCCGAACAGCGGAGGAGCAGCCGGTGAACGGAGTTGATTGGCCGTCACCGAACGGACTCCCCGGCCAACCGCTTCCCGCATAGAAATCGGAGTGCGGCGCCGGGGGGCGCCGCAACGCCGTGGTGTGGGGAGTGGGCGATGGAGTTCGGGATCCTGGGGCCGCTGACGGTGCGGGACGGTGCGGGCAACCGCACCGTCCCGGCAGCCAAGCAGCGCGTCCTGCTGGCGGCACTGCTCGTCCGGCGGGGGCAGGTGGTGCCGGCCGAGGTGCTGGCGGACACCGTCTGGGACGGCCGGCCGCCGCGCTCCGCGCCCACCACCCTGCGCACCTACGTGATGCGCCTGCGCAAGGCGCTCGGCGAGGCCGGGCCGCGGATCGGCACCGAGGCCGGCGGCTACTGCATCGACGTGGCCGCCGAGGAGTTCGACGCCGACCGCTTCACCGCGCTGCGCGACCTCGGACACCAGGCCCTGCGCCGGGGCGAGGCCGAGGAGGCCGCCGCCCGGTACGACGAGGCACTGAGCCTGTGGCGCGGCCCGGCCCTGGTCGACGTTCCCTCCGACGTCCTGCGGCGCGCGGAGTCCGACCGGCTCGCCGAGGCCCGGCTGGACGTCCTGGAGGCCCGGCTCGACGCCGGGCTCGCCCTCGGCCGGCACACCGAACTCCTGGGGGAACTGCGCAGGCTGACCGCTGCCCACCCCGAACGCGAACGGTTCTGGGCCCAGTTGATGACCGCCCTGTACCGCGGCGGCCGACAGTCCGAGGCGCTCGCCGTCTACGGCGAGGTCCGCCGCATCCTCGCCGCCGAACTCGGCATCGACCCGGGCGCCGAACTGCGCACCGTGCACCGCAGCATCCTGCGCGCCGACCCGGCCCTGGACGGGCCCGAGCGGCCCGCCCGGACCCGTACGGTGATGGCGGCCCGCACCGCCCTGGTGACGCCCTTCCAACTTCCGCCCGGCCTGACCGACTTCACCGGACGCGCCGCGCACACCGCCGACCTCGCCGGACGGCTCTCCGCCCACCGGCACTCGCCGCTGATCGCAGTGGTGTCCGGGCAGCCCGGCGTGGGCAAGAGCGCCCTCGTCCAGCACACCGCGCACGCCGCCCGCGGTGCCCACCCGGACGGCACCCTCTACGCCGACCTGCGGGGCGGCCGGCACCGGCCCGCCGACCCGCGCGCCGTCCTGGGCAGCTTCCTGCTCACCCTGGGCGTCCCGGCCGCGGCCGTCCCGGCCGGCACCGAGGAGCGGACCGCGCTCTACCGCTCGCTGCTCGCCGGCCGCCGGATGCTCGTGGTCCTGGACGACGCCCGGGACAGCCTCCAGGTCCGCCCGCTGCTGCCGGCCGACCCGCAGAACGCCGCCCTGGTCACCGCACGCAACCGCCTCCCCGACCTGGACGGCGCGCACCCCGTCCACCTCGGGCCGCTGCCCGAGGACGAGGCCCGGCAGTTCCTCGCCAGGCTCGTGGGCCCGGCCAGGGCGGCCACCGAACCACAGGCCCTCGCCGAACTCGCCGCCGCCTGCGGGGGGCTGCCGCTGGCCCTGCGGATCTGCGGGGTCCGGCTCGCCGCCCGGCCCTCCTGGACGGTCGGACACCTCGCCGACCGGCTCGCCGACGAGGAACGCGCCCTCGACGAGCTCAGCCTCGGCAGCCTCGACGTACGGGCCGCCTTCGCCGCCGGCATCGAGACGCTCGACGCACCCGCCGCCCGCGCCTTCCGGCTGCTCGCACTCGCCCCGAGCCCGACCGTCGGGCTCGCCGTCGCGTCCCGGATGCTGGGCGAGCCCCCGGCCTGCACCGAACGGACCCTCGAACGCCTCGCCGACGCAGGACTGCTGACGGCGCGTGAGCCCGGCCGCTACCGCTACGAGCCGCTCCTGCGGGCCTGGGCCCGGGAACTCGCCCAGTGCCGCCCGCCCCTCCCCACCGCACCGGCCGCCTTCCACCACCCCGCCGCCCACACGAACCGCCGAGCCGCCCTGGTCGGCTGACGGCACTGCTCGCACTGGGGGCGCCCCTATCGGCTTGCCTTCAGCGTGCGGCCGGGGCGAAGGCCCGGCGGAGTTCGCGCTTGAGGACCTTCATGCCGGGGCCGAGGGGGAGTTCGGCGACGATCTCGACCTGGCGCGGGTACTTGTGGCGGCCGAGCCGCTCCGCCGCCCACGCGACGATCTCCTCCGGGGAGGGCGGCGCAGCCGGGTCCGCCGGGACGACCACCGCACAGACCTCCTCGCCGTGCAGCGGGTGCGGCAGCCCGATCACCGCGACCCGGGCGACGGCCGGGTGCCGCATCAGCACGTCCTCGACCTCGCTGGGGTAGGCGTTGGAGCCGCCGCGGATGACCATGTCCTTGGTGCGGTCGACGACGGTGAGGAAGCCGCCCTCGTCGAGGGTGCCGAGGTCGCCGGTGCGGAACCAGCCGTCGACCGTCGCCTCGGCGGGACGCAGGCGAGGGAGAGCGACACGTGCGGGCTCTTTCGTCGGAGTCGGGGGGGGGGGGGGGGCGGGGGCGCGCCCCCCCGCCGCGCGGCCCCGGGGGGGCGGGGAGGGGGGGGGCGGGGCGGCCCGGGGGGGCGGGGGGGGGGGCCCCCCC
>NZ_JBFAXX010000053.1:0-65079 GCF_040680995.1 Kitasatospora sp. NPDC051914 | reverse complement strand
ACCCGCGAGACGATCCGCTCGATGTTCTCGGCCTCGTTGTAGGTCGGGATGATCACCAGCACCTCGCCCAGATCGGCGAAGGTGGTCTCCTCAGCTGCAGTCACGGCACAGCCTTTCGAACTTCGGGGAACGGTGCGGCGAGCCCGCAGCCTGAGGGGGGCGACAGCGCGAGTGCTTCGCGAGGGCCCGGGTCGGTCCGGGCACGGCACCCGGAATGCGGATCGTACAACGTGGGGGCCCGCCCGCCCGCCGCAGCGACGGGCCCGCGGCGGCCAGCAGGTAGTCTCAGGTCCACCTGAACACCCGTGGGTCGCGCAGCAACCGGTCGCTCGCGCCCGGCACCGCGGCCCACCGACAGCCTGCCGCCGGCGCGGTGGCACGGCCGAGCCGGAGCCCGCACCGGGTGTCGACCGAAGACCGTGCGGGTCGTCCCGCACCGAGCCACAGGGTGGGAGCCACCATGCGGGACCTGAAGCAGTTGGTGAAGGCGTACGACGTCCGGGGCGTGGTGCCGGACCAGTGGGACGCCTCGTACGCCCGGGCGTTCGGAGCCGCCTTCGTGCAGGTGCTGGGCGCGTCCGCGGTGGTGGTCGGGCACGACATGCGCCCCTCCTCGCCGGAGCTGTCGCGGGCGTTCGCCGAGGGCGCGGCCGCGTTCGGGGCGGACGTGGTGGAGATCGGGCTGTGCTCCACCGACCAGCTGTACTACGCCTCGGGCAGCCTGGACCTGCCGGGCGCGATGTTCACCGCCTCGCACAACCCCGCGCAGTACAACGGCATCAAGCTGTGCAAGGCGGGTGCGGCGCCGGTCGGCCAGGACACCGGCCTGACCGAGATCCGGGAGCTGGTGGAGTCCTGGATGGCCGAGGACGGCACGGTCGCCGTGCCGGCAGCCCCGGAGGGCACCGCCACCGGCGCCCTGTCCGCGCAGGAGACGCTGGACGGGTACGCGGCGCACCTGCTCTCGCTGGTGGACCTGTCCGCGATGCGGCCGCTGAAGGTGGCGGTGGACGCGGGCAACGGCATGGGCGGGCACACGGTGCCTGCGGTGCTGGCCGGACTGCCGGTCGAGGTCGTGCCGATGTACTTCGAGCTGGACGGCACCTTCCCCAACCACGAGGCGAACCCGCTGGACCCGAAGAACCTGGTCGACCTGCAGGCGAAGGTCCGCGAGGTCGGCGCCGACCTCGGCCTGGCCTTCGACGGCGACGCCGACCGCTGCTTCGTCGTCGACGAGCGCGGCGAGCCGGTCTCCCCCTCGGCGATCACCGCCCTGGTCGCCGAGCGCGAGATCGTCCGCGCCCGCGCCGCCGGCGAGGAGAAGCCCACGATCATCCACAACCTGATCACCTCCTGGACGGTGCCCCAGGTCGTCACCGACCTCGGCGCCGTCCCGGTGCGCACCCGCGTCGGCCACTCCTTCATCAAGGAGGAGATGGCCCGCACCAACGCGGTGTTCGGCGGTGAGCACTCCGCGCACTACTACTTCCGGGATTTCTGGCGGGCCGACACCGGCATGCTGGCGGCCCTGCACGTGCTGGCCGCACTGGGCGGCCAGGAGCAGCCGCTCTCGCAGCTCTGCGCGGCCTACGACCGGTACGCGGCCTCCGGCGAGATCAACTCGACGGTGGCGGACCAGGCCGGCCGGACCGCCGAGGTGAAGGCCGTGTACGGCGGCCTGGAGGGCGTCACCACGGACGAGCTCGACGGGCTCACCGTGGCCGGCGACGACTGGTGGTTCAACCTGCGCGCCTCGAACACCGAGCCGCTGCTGCGGCTGAACGTCGAGGCCAAGGACCCGGCGAAGATGGCCGAACTGCGCGACGCCGTCCTCGCCCTCGTCCGCGCCTGACCGGCACACCCGGTCCGGTACCCGGTGCGGCGGCCTGCCACGGCCGCCGCACCGCACCGTCCGTGCACACGGCTCGGCTAGAGTCGTCGGTCCCGACCACCCCGCAGGGAACAGCGAGGACCATGCCGATGGACAGGCTGCAGAACACCGTCCGCCCCTACGCCTGGGGGTCGACCACCGCCATCCCCGCCCTGCTCGGCGAGGAGCCCACCGGCGAACCGCAGGCCGAGATGTGGCTCGGCGCGCACCCGGGTGACGCCTCCCGCCTCGAACGCGGCCACCGCCCGACCACCCTCGACCGGGTGATCGCCGCCGACCCCGAGGGCGAGCTCGGCGCCGCCGCGGTGGCCAGGTTCGGCCCCTCCCTGCCGTTCCTGCTCAAGGTCCTCGCGGCCGGCCGGCCGCTCTCCATGCAGGCCCACCCCAGTCTCGAGCAGGCCCGCGCCGGATTCGCCGCCGAGGAGGCCGCCGGCATCCCGCTGGACGCCCCGCACCGGAACTACAAGGACGCCAACCACAAGCCCGAACTCATCTGCGCCCTGGACGAGTTCGAGGGCCTCTGCGGCTTCCGCGAGCCCGCCGACGCCGCCGCGCTGATGGCCTCCCTGGACGTCCCCGCGCTCGCCCCGCTCGTCGAGACGCTGCTCGGCAAGCCCGCCCCGGAGGCGCTGGCCGACGCGCTCGCCACCATCCTCTCGATGACCGGCGACGAGGCCCGGCGGACCGTCGCCGAGGTCGCCCGCGCCGTCGAGGCCGCCGCCGGGACGGACCCGACCGGGGCCCTCGCCGGATACGCCTACGCCGCACGGGAGTTCCCCGGCGACACCGGCCTGATCGCCAGTCTGCTGCTCAACCACGTCCGGCTGCAGCCCGGTGAGGCCCTCTACCTGGGCGCCGGCATCCCGCACGCCTACCTCCGCGGCACCGGCGTCGAGATCATGGCCAACTCCGACAACGTGCTGCGCTGCGGCCTGACGCCCAAGCACATCGACGTCCCCGAGCTGCTGCGCGTGGTCGTCTTCGAGCCCACCGCGCCGGACGTCCTGCGTCCGGCGGCCGCCCCCGACGGCGAGCACCACTACCCGGTACCGATCGACGAGTTCCGGCTCTCCCGCTACACCCTCGGCGCCGGACCCGCCGTCCTGCACGGCCGCGCCCCGCAGATCCTGCTCTGCACCGAGGGTGCGGCACGCCTCACCGGCGCCGACGGCTCCGTCCTCGACCTCGACCGCGGCCGGTCCGCCTTCCTGCCCGCCACCGGCACCGACACCTCGCTCAGCGGTCCGGGCGCGACCGTCTTCCGCGCCACCGTCACCCTCTGACCGGCGGCACCCCGGCCCGCCCTGGGACTGCCGGTCCCAGGGTGGGCTCTCCTCTGCCGCGCCCGCGCGGCCGGTGGAAACCTCGAAGCACGCCGACCGGGACGCACCCGGGCCGGCGACCGACGAGGAGGCACCCATGCGCGCGATCACCGTCCACAACTACGGCGGCCCCGAGCAGGCCGAGGTCACCGAGGCCGAGATCCCCGTCCCCGGGCCGGGCGAGGTCCGCGTGCGCAACCGGGCGCTCGCCGTCCACCCGGCCGACCTGGCCGTCCGGTCCGGCCTGATGGCGGCGCTGCTCGGAACACCGCCGCACCGCCTGGGCTGGGACGTCGCCGGCACCGTGGACGCGGTCGGCGCGGACGTCGCCGGCTTCGCGGTCGGCGAGGAGGTCGTCGGCCTCTCGCACTGGTTCGCCACGCGGAACGGCACCCACGCCGAGTACGCCGTCCTGCCGGCCGCACAGCTCGCCCCCGCACCGGCCGGCGTGCCCGCCACCACGGCCGCAGCACTCCCCCTCAACGGCCTGACCGCGCTGCAGGCCCTCGACCTCATCGGCCTCGCCCCCGGCGGCACGCTGGTGGTCACCGGCGCCGCCGGCAACCTCGGCCACCTCGCCGCCCAGCTCGCCGTCGCCCGCGGCCTGCGGGTGCTGGCCGTCGCCGGCCCCCACGACGCCGACCACCTCACCGACCTCGGTGCCGAGTTCGTGCCGCGCGGCGACGGCGCGGTCGACGCCGTGCTCGCCCTCGCCCCCGGTGGTGCGGACGCCCTCCTGGACACCGCAGGCCTCAGCACCGCAGTACTGGCCGCCGTACGCGACGGCGGCACCTTCGTCGCCGTCCGCCCGCCGGCCGCGCCCGCCGCCGAACGCGGCATCGACGTCCTCGTCCACGACGTCCGCCCCGACGGCCCCGCCCTCGCCGGCCTCGCCGGGCTCGTGGCGGAGGGACGGCTCACCGTACGTGTGGACTCCGTCCTCCCCCTCGACCGCATCGCCGCCGCCCACGCCCGCCTGGAAGCCGGCGGCACCCGCGGCGCGGTGGTGCTGTCCGTCTGATCCCGCCGCACCTGATGCGGCGTCACGCGGCCTGCCACTGGCAGGTCCGGACAGGGCATCTGTGGGGTCTCGCCGCTCGTGACATGTCGATCTTGCGTGAGGGCGAGGTCGAGATCGGGCGGCTTGCCCGTGTCGGCCGAGTACACCACGCTGAGCCCAGAGCACGAGGACTACCGGCGAGCCCGGATCGCGCACCAACGAGTTTCCCGAGCCGCGCCGGTCCGTACGCCGGACACCCACGGACGGAAGGCCGGCCCATGCGGAAACTGATCTACGGCATGAACCTGACCCTGGACGGCTACATCGCCGCGGCCGGCGACGACATCGGCTGGAGCGGACCGCCGAGCAACGAGCTGTTCCAGTGGTGGCTCGACCACGAGCAGGCGAGTGGCCTGTCGCTGTACGGACGCAAGCTGTGGGAGACGATGAGCTCCTACTGGCCGAACGGCGACCAGCAGCCCGACGCCACCCCGGCGGAGATCGAGTTCGCGCGGAACTGGCGGGACACGCCGAAGGTGGTGTTCTCCTCGACGATCGACGAGGTCGACTGGAACACCCGCCTGGTCACCGGCGACGCGATCGCCGAGATCACCCGGCTCAAGGCCGAGGACGGCGGCCCGATGAACATCGGCGGCGCAACGCTCGCCGGGGCGGCCATGCGCGCCGGGCTGATCGACGAGTACGTGATCGCCGCCCATCCGGTCCTGGTGGGCGGCGGCACGCCGTTCTTCACCGCCCTGGACAGCTGGGTGAACCTGAACCTGGTGGAGACGCGGACGTTTCCCGGCGGCGTGGTCCTGACCAGGTACGAGACGAGGCGCTGAGCGGCTTCCCGCTGTCTTCCACCGGGGCACCGGCATCGGAGATCGGCCGTCGCTCGTGAGATTCGGCCACGAAATCCGAGGCCCTACAGCATCAGCCCATGTCGCGGGTCATGTCGACGAAGCGGGAGTAGTGGCCCTGGAAGGCCACGGTGATGGTGGCGGTGGGGCCGTTGCGGTGCTTGGCGACGATCAGGTCGGCCTCGCCGGCGCGGGGGGACTCCTTCTCGTAGGCGTCCTCGCGGTGCAGCAGGATGACCATGTCGGCGTCCTGCTCGATGGAACCGGACTCGCGGAGGTCCGAGACCATCGGCTTCTTGTCGGTGCGCTGTTCGGGGCCTCGGTTCAGCTGGCTGAGCGCGATGACCGGGATCTCCAGCTCCTTGGCGAGCAGCTTGAGGTTCCGCGACATGTCGGAGACCTCCTGCTGGCGGCTCTCGGCCCGGCGGGAGCCGCCGGACTGCATCAGCTGGAGGTAGTCGATGACGACGAGCTTGAGGTCGTTGCGCTGCTTGAGGCGGCGGCACTTGGCGCGGATCTCCATCATCGACAGGTTCGGCGAGTCGTCGATGTAGAGCGGAGCATTGGTGACGTCCGGCATCCGGCGGGCGACCCGCGTCCAGTCGTCGTCCGTCATGTTGCCGGAGCGCATGTGGTGCAGCGCCACCCGGGCCTCGGCGGAGAGCAGGCGCATGGCGATCTCGTTGCGGCCCATTTCGAGCGAGAAGATCACGCTCGGCAGGTTGTTGTGGATCGAGCAGGCCCGTGCGAAGTCCAGTGCCAGGGTGGACTTTCCCATCGCGGGACGGGCCGCGATGACGATCATCTGGCCGGGGTGGAGGCCGTTGGTGAGGGCGTCGAAGTCGGCGAACCCGGTGGGCACGCCGGACATCTGGCCAGCCCGGGAGCCGATCGCCTCGATCTCGTCGAGGGCGCCCTCCATGATGTCGGCGAGCGGGGCGTAGTCCTCGTTGGTGCGCTGCTCGGTGACCGCGTAGATCTCGGCCTGGGCGGCGTTGACGATCTCGTCGACGTCGCCCTCGGCGGCGTAGCCCATGCCGGCGATCCGGGTGCCGGCCTCGACCAGCCGTCTGAGGACGGCGCGCTCGTGGACGATCTCGGCGTAGTACTCGGCGTTGGCCGCGGTCGGGACGGAGTTGACCAGGGTGTGCAGGTACCCGGGACCACCGACCCGGGCGAGCTCGCCGCGCTTGGTGAGCTCGCCCGCCACGGTGATCGGGTCGGCGGGCTCGCCGCGCGCGTACAGGTCGAGGATGGCGCCGTGGATGAGCTCGTGCGCGGGCCGGTAGTAGTCGGCGGGCTTGAGCACCTCGACGACGTCGGCGATGGCGTCCTTGGAGAGCAGCATGCCGCCGAGGACGGACTGCTCGGCGGCGAGGTCCTGCGGGGGGACGCGCTCGAAGCCGTCGACCGCCTGCCCGCGCCCGTCGCCCGTGTCGCCGCCGCCCTCGTCCCGCCGGCGGCGGTCGCCGCGCTGGAAGGAGCCCTTGCCGCCGTCGCGCCCGCCGCCGTCCCGGCCGCGGGACACCGGCAGCCGGTCGCTGGGGGTGCTGGGGAAGCCGGGCGAGAAGGCGTCGTCGGACGGCTGCCAGTCGTCCTCCGGCGGCGGGGGAACGTCGTGGTCGTCGTACTGGGGGCCGGTCACGCGTGTTCCCCGTTCAGCGAATCGTGCGAGTGGAGCGAGCCTTGCCGGTGGCGCACCCTCTTTCTTACGCCACCGGGCCGACATTTCCGCGGCCGGGCGACGGGTGTCGCACCGGGCGGTCCCCGGCCACCCGGGTGCGGGCCGATGGGCAGGGGTGGGGTCGGCGCCCCACGCTACGGCGCCGGAGGCCGTTCGGCCAAGATGGTTATCCACAGGGGGTGTGGACGACGGGTCGGTGCCTGTGGAGAAGTGCCTCAAACCTGTGCACAACCCTGTGGAAAGGTCTGTGGATAACCACACCGTCCATCCACTGCCAATCGCTGACCTGCAATGACTCACTCGGACAGCTGTGCATGAGAAAAAGTTCACACGCCCGTCCGTCCACCGGGCGACCGGTGGACATCCATCTCCCTCGACCCTCGATCAAGAATTCGAGTAAGTGACGCGAATCCTATTCACCACTTACCTGTGGATGAGTAGGCTGAGTCGCATGACCTCCCCGACCGCCCGCCGCAGCCACGACCGCGAGATCCTCGCGCTCGCCGTCCCGGCCTTCGGCGCGCTGGTCGCCGAGCCGCTCTTCCTGATGGCCGACTCGGCCATCGTCGGCCACCTCGGTACGGCCCAGCTGGCCGGCCTCGGCATCGCCTCGGCCGCCCTCACCACGGTCATCGGCGCCTTCGTCTTCCTCGCCTACGCCACCACCGCCGCGGTCGCCCGCAGGATCGGCGCCGGCGACCGGAAGGCCGCCGTCCAGCAGGGCGTGGACGGCATCTGGCTGGCCCTGCTGCTCTCCGCGGGCCTCGCACTGCTCATGGTGGCGTTCGCCCCGCAGACGGCCGACCTGCTGGGCGCCTCCCCGACCGCCGCCCCGTACGCCGTCACCTATCTGCGGATCAGCGCACTGGGGGTCCCCGCCATGCTGGTGGTGATGGCGGCCACCGGCGTCCTGCGCGGCCTCCAGGACACCCGCACACCGCTGCTGGTCGCGGTGGGCGGCTTCGCCGCGAACGCCGTCCTCAACCTCGGCCTGGTGTACGGCGCCGGCCTCGGCGTCGCCGGCTCCGCCTGGGGCACCGTGCTGGCCCAGAACGCGATGGCCGCCGCCTACCTGGTCGTGGTGGTCCGCGGCGCCCGGCGGGAGGGCGCGAGTCTGCGGCCCGACCCGGCGGGCATCCGGGCCGGCGCCAGGGCCGGGGGGCCGCTGCTGGTCCGCACGCTCAGCCTTCGGGCGGTGCTGCTGATCGCGACCGCCGTGGCCGCCGGCCTCGGCGACACGGAGATCGCCGCCCACCAGATCACCATGACCATCTGGGTGTTCGTGGCCTTCGCGCTGGACGCCATCGCCATCGCCGGGCAGGCCGTCATCGGCCGCTTCCTGGGGGCCGGCGACGTGCCGGGCACCCGGGCGGCGACCCGGCGGATGGTCGAGTGGGGCCTCGGCGCCGGGGTCCTGCTCGGCCTGCTGATGGTGCTGGCCCGGCCGCTGTACGTGCCGTTGTTCACCTCGGACCCGCAGGTGCAGGCGCAGCTCTCCACCGTGCTGCTGCTCGCCGCGCTCACCCAGCCGGTGGGCGGCCTGGTGTTCATCCTGGACGGGGTGCTGATGGGTGCCGGGGACGGCGGCTACCTGGCCGCCGCGATGCTCGGCACGCTGCTGGTGTTCGCTCCGGCCGCGTTCGCGGTGCCCGCGCTGGGCGGCGGGCTGGCCGCCCTGTGGTGGGCGATGAACCTCTTCATGCTGACCCGGGCGGCCTTCCTGGTACTGCGGGTGCGGACCGGGCACTGGCTGGTCACCGGGGCCGTCCGCGCGTAGCGGTGCTCGGGAGCGGGCCGGGCGGAGCACCGCAGCGGCTGACCCCGCGGGCAAAGGCCGAGGGCCGGCCTCCCTGGCGGGAGACCGGCCCTCGGACCGCTACCGGAGCGTTCAGCCGGCCACGACGTTGACGTCGAGGTTGGCCTGCACGTCGGAGTGCAGCTTGACCGAGACCTTGTGGGTGCCCACGGTCTTGATCGGCGAGGCGATCGCGACGGCGCGCTTGTCCACGGCCGGGCCGTCGGCGGCCTTGATGGCGTCGACGACGTCGGCCTGGGTCACCGAGCCGAACAGGCGGCCGGCGTCGCCCGAGCGGACGGCCAGCTTGATCTGCAGGCCCTCGAGCTTGGCCTTGACCTCGTTGGCCGCCTCGAGGGTCTGGATCTCGTGGATCTTGCGGGCGCGACGGATCGCGTCGACGTCCTTCTGGCCGCCCTTGGTCCAGCGGATGGCGAAGCCGCGCGGGACCAGGAAGTTGCGGGCGTAGCCGTCCTTGACCTCGACGACCTCACCGGCGCTGCCGAGACCGGGGACCTCGTGAGTGAGGATGATCTTCATTCTTCGGTCACCCTCTCTTAGCGCGTGGTGGAGGTGTAGGGCAGCAGCGCCATCTCACGGCTGTTCTTCACGGCCGTGGCGACGTCACGCTGGTGCTGGGTGCAGTTGCCGGTCACCCGGCGGGCACGGATCTTGCCGCGGTCGGAGATGAACTTCCGCAGCAGGTTCGTGTCCTTGTAGTCAACGTAGTTGACCTTGTCCTTACAGAAGACGCAAACCTTCTTCTTCGGCTTGCGAGCAGGCGGCTTCGCCATCATGTGCTCCATTGGGGATGGACGGTCCGGACGCGCGAGGCGGATCGGACCGCACGAAATCTCTCAGCATGCCGGGGCCGGCCTCGGGGGCCGACCCGGCGCGCACCGCTTAGAACGGAGGCTCTTCCGAGTAGCCGCCACCCGACGGGGCACCCCAGCCACCGCCGCCGCCGCCCTGGTTGCCACCAGAGGGAGCGGAGGAAGCCCACGGGTCCTCGGACTGGCCGCCGGAGTTGCCACCCCAGCCACCGCCGCCGCCGCCCTGCTGGCCGCCGCCCCAGCCGCCGCCGGACGGAGCGCCGCCCTGCTGGCCGCCGAAGCCGCCGCCACCGCCGGGGCCGCCGGACCGGTTGGCCCGGGTGACCTTGGCGGTCGCAGACCGCAGGCTCGGGCCGACCTCGTCGACCTCGACCTCGAAGACCGTCCGCTTCTCGCCTTCCTTGGTCTCGTAAGACCGCTGGCGCAGTCGGCCCTGCACGATCACGCGCATGCCGCGCTGCAGCGACTCGGCCACGTTCTCCGCCGGCTGGCGCCAGACGTTGCACGTGAGGAAGAGGCTCTCGCCGTCCTTCCACTCGTTCGTCTGGCGGTCGAAGGTGCGCGGGGTGGACGCGATGCGGAACTTCGCGACCGCGGCACCCGACGGGGTGAAACGCAGCTCGGGGTCGTCGACGAGATTGCCGACGAGGGTGATGACGGTCTCGCCTGCCATGGTGGTGATGACCTCTCGGAAAAAGGAGTTCTGCGGTGCTCGCTCGGTGTTTCACGTGAAACACCGAGCGTGAGTCACCTGACGCCGTCAGGCGTCAGCGGTGGCTCAGTGGGTGTCCGGGCGCAGGACCTTGGTCCGCAGAACCGACTCGCTCAGGCTGAGCTGGCGGTCGAGCTCCTTGACGACCTCAGGCGTGGCCTTCAGGTCGATGACCGAGTAGATGCCCTCGGACTGCTTGTTGATCTCGTAGGCCAGACGACGACGACCCCAGGTGTCGACCTTCTCGACCTTGCCGCCACCGGTGCGGACAACGTTGAGGAAGTTCTCGATCAGGGGGGAGACAGCGCGCTCCTCGACCGAGGGGTCGAGGATCACCATCACCTCGTAGTGACGCATGGGTAACCCACCTCCTTTGGACTCAGCGGCCACGGTCTCTCCGTGGCAGGAGGGTTGTGCAGCGTCGCACCGATGCGGTGACGACCTCCGACCACCGTAGTGGCGGGGTCTGACAACCGAGCCCGGCGAAGGGCATACGGGGGCACACCTACACCAGTGCAGACCGCACAGCCTACCGGGCCGGAGGGTCCGACCCAAAACGCATAGGGGTTGTGATCCAGGGCATACCGGCCTCAATCTGGACGGAACGGCACGCTGTCCGGTCCGTGCCGCCGACGGGCACCCGCCCGTCCCGCCCGTAGTCCACCCGGGAGGTGGGTCCCATGGCTCAGACCGTCCGCCGGTTTCCGGCCCTCACCCTCAACACCGACGGCCACGCGCACCCGCGCGAGAACACGATGGTCGCGGTGGCCGCCGTCTTCGGCGTACTGGCGTTCGTCAGCTGCTTCTTCCACAACCTGCACATCATGAGCTCCTGGACGGGGCTCTTCGGCATCGTCACCGGCATGTGGGGCCAGTTCATCTCGGTGACCACGGCCGAACGGTTCGCCCTGGTGATCTCGGTCGGCATGTCGGCGGTGGGGTTCTACCTGGGCCTCGCGCACGGGGGCTTCTTCGGGGGCGTGTGGTGACACCCGTACGCCGGAGCGCTGCGTGACCTCCGGTGCCCTCCCCGCGTAACTACTTGTGCTCAGGTATGCGGGGAGGGCACCGGCACGTCGGCGCCAGCCCCAGCGGAAACGGACCATTCGGGCGATAGGGTCGCCGTGATCCCGCCCTGGACCGCCCGACCGAGGAGGAGCACCCCAGCATGAGCCTGCGCCTGAGGACGATCAGCCGCGAGGAACACCTCGCCTTCATCCAGTCCCGGCCCTCCGCCAGCCACATGCAGGTACCGGCCTGGGCGGACGTCAAGGCGGAGTGGCGCTCGGAGAGCCTCGGCTGGTTCGACGGGTCGGGCGCGATCGTCGGCGCCGGCCTGGTGCTCTACCGGCAGATCCCCAAGCTCAAGAAGTACCTGGCCTACCTCCCCGAGGGCCCGGTGATCGACTGGTTCGACCCGGACCTCGACAGCTGGCTGCAGCCGATGCTGGCGCACCTGCGGACCCAGGGCGCGTTCTCCGTGAAGATGGGCCCGCCGGTGGTCGTCCGCCGGTGGGACGCCGCCACCATCAAGGGCGCCATCGCCGCCCAGCAGGCCAAGCGGCTGCGCGACGTCGACCCCGACTGGTACGAGCCGCGCGCCTTCGACGTCGCCGAGCGGCTGCGCAAGGCGGGCTGGCTGCAGGGCGAGGACGGCGGCGCCGGCTTCGGCGACGTCCAGCCCCGCTACGTGTTCCAGGTGCCGCTCGCCGACCGCTCCCTCGACGACGTGCAGCGCGGCTTCAACCAGCTGTGGCGGCGCAACATCAAGAAGGCCGAGAAGGCCGGGGTCGAGGTCGTCCAGGGCGGCTTCGACGACCTGTCGGTCTTCCACCGCCTCTACACCGTCACCGCCGAGCGGGACCGCTTCACCCCGCGCCCGCTGGCCTACTTCCAGCGGATGTGGAAGTCGCTCACCGCCGAGGACCCGAACCGGATGCGGCTCTACATCGCCTACCACGAGGGCGAGCCGCTGGCCGCGACCACCATGCTCGTGGTCGGCGAGCACGTCTGGTACTCCTACGGCGCCTCCGCCGACCACAAGCGCGAGGTCAAGCCGTCGAACGCGATCCAGTGGCGGATGATGCGGGACGCCTACGCGCTCGGCGCCACCGTCTACGACCTGCGCGGGATCAGCGACACCCTGCAGGAGGACGACCACCTCTTCGGCCTCATCCAGTTCAAGGTGGGCACCGGCGGCCAGGCCGCCGAGTACCTCGGCGAATGGGACTTCCCGCT
The DNA here is from genome assembly GCF_040680995.1 of Kitasatospora sp. NPDC051914. Lineage (NCBI taxonomy): Bacteria > Bacillati > Actinomycetota > Actinomycetes > Kitasatosporales > Streptomycetaceae > Kitasatospora > Kitasatospora sp. NPDC051914. The sequence continues at coordinate 52,741 of NZ_JBFAXX010000053.1, read as the reverse complement.
GAACAAGCTGCTGCACAAGGCGCTCGACCTCTACATGTCGCGCCGCTGAGGCGCCCTCACCCTCACCACATCCCCGGGGAGTGACCGATGACCCTGTCGCTGTACGTGGACACCGCCCGCTGGCGGGCGCACCAGCAGGCGGTGCTGGCGGAGTTCCCCGGCCTGGTACCGGTCGCCAAGGGCAACGGCTACGGGCTCGGCAACGCCCGGCTCGCCGAGGAGGCCGCACTCCTGGGCACCGGCATCCTGGCGGTGGGCACCGCTCAGGAGGCGGCCTCCGTCTCCTTCCCCGGCGAGCTGCTGGTGCTCACCCCGTACCGCGTCGGCGAGGAGACGGCCGGCGTGCCGGAGCGGACGGTCCGCACGGTCGCCCATCTGGACGCCCTGCGCGCCGTGCCCCCCGGCACCCGGGTGGTGGTGGAGTGCATGACCGGCATGAGACGCCACGGCATCGCCCGCACCGACCTGCCCAAACTGCCCTTGGTGGGCCCGGTGGTCGAGGGCTTCGCCCTGCACCTCCCGCTGGACCGGCCGGACGGCTCGGACCCGGTGGCGGAGGTCGCCGACTGGATGCGGGCGATCTCCGCGGCCGGGCCGCCGCCGGCCACCGTCTACCTGAGCCACCTGGGCTCCGCCGACCTCGCCCGGCTGTCGGGGACGTTCCCGGACACCGTCTTCCGCTCGCGGATCGGCACCCGGCTGTGGCTCGGCGACGTCGGGGCGCTGCACGCCGCGGCCACCGTCCTGGACGTCACCCCGGTGGCCAAGGGCGACCGCTACGGCTACCGGCAGCACAAGGCGCCCTCCGACGGGCACCTGCTGGTGGTGACCGGCGGCACGGCGCACGGGGTCGGCCTGGAGGCGCCCAAGTACCTGCACGGAATGCTGCCCCGGGCCAAGGGCCTGGCCCGGGCCGGCCTCGCCACCGTGAACCGCACCCTCTCCCCGTACGCCTGGGACGGCCGGCAGCTGTGGTTCGCCGAACCGCCGCACATGCAGGTGTCGATCCTCTTCCTGCCCTGCGACGTCAAACCGCCGGTGATCGGCGACGAACTCTCCCTGATCGTCCGCCACACCACCACCCACTTCGACCGCGTGGTGTACCGCTAGGGCACGTCTTACGACGCGCCCCGGGCGTCGTCCTCGGGCGCCGGGGTGCCCCATTCAGGGGCGGCCCCCTGCCGGGCCGTCGGCTCTTCCCGCCGTTCCTGGGCGGCCCGGTGTTCCGCGGCCATGGCCACCAGCCAGTCCGCGTGCGGGGCGTAGGCCCCGTAGGTGGCCTCCTCGCGCAGGCGGCGGGCGGTGCCGAGCACGAACTTGTCCGGGGCGCCGTCCAGCACACCGCCGGAGGGGTCGTCGCTGCCGTCCCACCGGACGGGGTCGCGGTCCGGGTGCAGGATGTCGCGGACCACCATGGCGCAGAGGTACAGGGTGCCGATCAGGTGCAGCGCGATCGCCAGGTGGTACCAGTCCTGGCCGATGCCGTGCTGCTTGGAGTCGCCGGTGTAGGCCAGGTACGACCAGACGCCGAGGAAGTACAGCACCTCGCAGGTCTGCCAGATCAGGAAGTCCCGCCAGCGCGGCCGGGCCAGCGCGGCGAGCGGGATCAGCCACAGCACGTACTGCGGCGAGTAGACCTTGTTGGTGAGCACGAAGGCGGCGACCACCAGCAGCGCCAGCTGGGCGAAGCGGGGGCGGCGGGCGGCGGCCAGGGCGAGGAAGCCGATGCCCAGGCAGCACAGCACCAGCAGCACCGAGATCCAGGTGTTGAGGGTGGGCAGCTGCTGGTTGCGGTCCTGCATGAGGATCAGCCAGAACGAGCCGAAGTCCTCCTTCCGGACCTGGCTGAAGGTGTAGAAGGTCGCCCAGCCCTTGAAGTTGGCCACCATGATGGGCAGGTTGACGATCAGCCAGGCCGCGGCCGCGCCGCCGGCCGCCCGGCCGAAGTCGCGCCACTTCCCGGCCCGCCAGCAGAGCACCAGCAGCGGGCCGAGCAGCAGCACCGGGTAGAGCTTGGCGGCGGTGGCCAGGCCGATGAAGACGCCGGCGGCGGTGGGCCTGGAGTTCGCCCAGTACGCCATGGCGACGGCGGCCAGCGCGACCGCGAGCATGTCCCAGTTGATCGTGGAGTCCAGCGCCAGGCAGGGCGCCACGGCGAACAGCAGGGCGTCCCAGGGGCGGCGGCGGTGGGTGCGGGTGAGCGCGACGACGACCACCACCGCGCAGACCATCAGCATTCCGGCGTTGACCATCCAGAACCACTGCTCGCGGCCCTGGAGCTCACCGCCGGTCGGCGTGAGCCAGGCGGCGACCTGCATGAACAGGCCGGTCAGGACGGGGTACTCCAGGTACTGCATGTCCGCCGTGGGGAACGGCAGCGGGTCCAGGTACGGGTGGCGCCCGCTGTCGAAGCCGCGCCCGGAGAACAGGTGCGGGATGTCGCTGTAGCAGGCGTGCGTGTACTGGGTCGTGGCGCCGTGGAACCATCCGCCGTCGTAGCAGGGGATCTTCTGCACCAGGCCGAGCACGTAGGTCACGATGACGACCAGGGCCAGGAAGCGGGCCGGCGTCCACCAGGAGACGCCGAGCAGGGCGCGGCGTCCGGGCGGGCCGCCGAACACCTCGCTGCCGGCCGCCGCGACCGGGTCCTCGTCTGCCGGCACGACGACGGTGTTGGGCAGCGGGCCGGCCGCCGGGACGGGGGCGGGCCCGGCGGTCTCGTGGGTGCTGGACGTCATGGCGCACATACTGCCGCACCACCGCTCCCGCGACGAGGAGACCCCGGCAAAGACTCCGGCGCCGGCCCGCCCCCGAAGGGGTGGACCGGCGCCGGGGTTCCGTCACTGCCGGAGTTCCGTCACTGGGCGGGTGCCTGGACCGCCTGTGTGGAGGTGTCCGTGGCGGTCGGCGTGGGTTTGCCCGGCTTGGTGGGCGGGTTGCGGGTCGGGCAGAGGAGGAAGCAGCTGTCCGTCGCGGACGGCGACGGCGGGCCGCCGGACGGGCCGCCGGACGGGCTCGGCGTGGTCGACGGGGAGGCCGAGGCCGAGGCGCTGGCCGAGGCCGAGGCCGAGGCGGACGGCGACGCGGTGGACGGGGCACCGGAGGCGTCCAGCTTCACGCCGCTCTCCTCCGGGTCCGGGAAGTTCTTCGGCTTGCCCGGGCCGATGACCTTCATGTAGCGGGTGAAGACGTCGGTCGGGAAGTCACCACCGTGGATCTCGTTCTTGTTGGCGGTGCCGTTGAGCGAGAGCAGGCCGGGCTTGCCCGGCTCCTCGCGCCACATGCCGACCGAGGTCACCAGGCTCGGCGTGTAGCCGACCCACCAGGCCGAGGTGCCGGCGTCGGTGGTACCGGTCTTGCCCGCCACCGGGAAGCCCAGCTCGTTGGTCTTCTTGCCGGTGCCGTTCTTGGCCACGTTCTCCAGCACGTCGGTGACGTTGTCGGCGACGGCCTGCTCGAGCACCTTCTTCGCCTGCGGCTTGGCGAACTTCGGCACCTCGACGCCGTCCTTGAGCACCTTGCTCACCGAGTACGGGTCGGTCTGCTGCCCGCGGGCGGCGAACACCGAGTACGCCGAGGCCATCCGGATCGCGCTCGGGGTCGAGGTGCCGAGCGGGAAGGTGATGGTGCTGGACGGCGCCAGGCTGCCCTTCAGCAGGCCCATGCTCGTCACCAGGCTCTCGACGTTCTTTCCGCCGACGTCCTGGTTGAGCTGCACGAAGGGCACGTTGTAGGAGTTGCGCATGGCCTCCTTGAGCGTCACGTACCCGGGGCTGGAGGTGCTGTCGTTGCGCTGCTTGTAGGGCTGGCCGTTGTCGCCGATCACCGGGCTGCCGTCCGGCTTGAAGATCTCGGAGAGGTTGTTGGCCATGTAGCGGCTGTCGGTGCTGATCCGGGTCGGCTGGCCGTCCGAGTCCATCTTGGTCTGCACGCCGAGCTGCATGGCGGCGGCCAGGACGAACGGCTTGAAGGTCGAGCCGACCGGGATGCCGAACGCGTCGGCGTTGTTGGTGTAGTGGCCGTTCTCGACACCGGCGCCGCCGTAGATCGCCACGATCGCACCGTCGTTGGGGACGACCGAGGCCGCACCCATCTGCACGAACTTGTCCTGCTCGCGCTTGTCCGGCTTGAGGTTGTCCTTCTGGAAGCCGTCCACGGCGGCCTTCAGCGCGTCCACCTTGTCCTTCTGGAAGGTGGTGTAGATCTTGTAGCCGCCGCGCTGGAGAGCCAGATCGTTGATGGTCGGGTCCTTGGCGGCCAGGTACTTGTTGGCGGTCTGCACCAGGTAGTAGATCTCACCGGTCATGTTGGACGCGGGCTTGGGCGGGATCGGCTCCGGGAAGCTCTTCCCGCACTTGTCGCGCTCGTCCTTGGTGGTGAGGCCCGCGATGACCATCCGGTTGAGGACGTAGTCCCAGCGCTCCTCCATGCGCTTGTGGTTCTCGGGGTTGATGGAGGGGTCGTAGAGGCCCGCGCCCTTGAGCAGGCCGGCCAGCATGGCGCCCTCGCAGAGGTTGATCTTCGAGGCGTCCTTGCCGTAGTACGCCTGCGCCGCCGCCTGGATGCCGGTGGAGTTCCGGCCGTACCAGCTGGTGTTGAGGTAGCCCTGGAGCACCTCGTCCTTGCGGTCGGCGATCTTGAGCGTGATGAACATTTCCTTGACCTTGCGGGTCAGGGTCTGGTCCTGGCTCAGGTAGTAGTTCTTGACGTACTGCTGGGTGATCGTCGAACCGCCCTGGGTCTCGCCGCCGGTGGCCATCTTGTAGACGGCTCGGGCGATGCCCTTGGGGTCGATGCCCTTGTCGGTGCGGAAGGTCTCGTTCTCGGCCGCGATCGTGGTGTCCTGCGCGGCGCGGCTGATGTCGGCGAGCGGGACGATCTGGCGGTTGGTGGCGCCCTTGCGGGTCATCTCCGAACCGTCGGCCCAGAAGTAGATGTTGTTCTGCTCCTCGAACTGCTTGTTCGCGTCGGGAACGGGTGTCATCGCGAAGGCGACACCGACGACCGCGACAGAGCCGCCGAAGAAGACCAGGAACAGCGTGAGGATCTGCTTCCACGAGGGGATCCAGCGGCGGAAGCCGCTCTTGCCCCAGCGCGGGTAGTCGATGAAGCGCTTCTTGCCGGGGCCGCCGGCCCCCGCGGCTCCACGGCCACCACCACCGCCGCCGCCCTTCTGGGCCTGGCGGCGCATCTCGGCGCGGGTCAGCCGCGGCTGCTGCGCGGTCTCGCGGGGGCCGGCCGCACGGGCGCGGCGCAGCCCCTCGGAACGGACCTCGTCCGAGCCGCGTCCTTCGCCGTAGGAGGGCGCACCCTGCGGCGGCATGCCGTGGGGACGCGGCTGCCGGCCGTCGCCCCGACCGCCCGGGGGCCGGTCGCCGCCGCCGTTCGGCGACCTTCGCCGGTGTTCGCTCATCTCTCAGCAACTCCTCGGTCGGGCTCTTCGGGCCCGAAGGCAGGGTTCACTTCCGATGCCCGCAACCGCCTTAACCCCGGAGGTGGTCCTCGTGCACACGCGACAGCGTACGCACCCTTGAACTGTCAACAACTGGACATTAAAGGGCAAAAGGTACATAAGTCCGGCAGATCATTACATGGCCGTTGCCTAGCGGGCCGCGTCAGGCCTTGACCCGGGCCCTCCGCGCACTCCACGAGCACCTTGTGATCACGTTCACGCGCGCCCCCCTTGCCCGTTCCGGGACCCCGGTTTACTGTTCTCGATATATCGAGCCGATACATCGGGGCGGCATAGCCGCCGTTCGGGGGTCGGCCCACGGCCACGGGGAGAGGAGGCGGCAGGGGATGAGCAGGCGCTCCGGAGTGCTGGAATTCGCCGTTCTCGGCCTGCTGCACGACGCCCCGATGCACGGCTACGAGCTGCGCAAGCGCCTCAACGTCCTGCTCGGCTCGTTCCGCGCGTTCTCGTACGGCACGCTGTACCCCTGCCTGAAGAACCTGGTCGCCCAGGGCTTCCTGGTCGAGGACAACCCGGACACCGAGTACGTGCCCGCCACCGCACTCAACGGCAAGCGGTCGAAGATCGTCTACCGGCTCTCGGCCGAGGGCAAGCAGCGCTTCGAGGAGCTGCTCGCCGACTCCGGTCCGGACGCCTGGGAGGACGAGCACTTCGGCGTCCACTTCGCGTTCTTCGCGCGGACCGACAAGGCCGTGCGGATGCGCGTCCTGGAGGGCCGCCGCAGCCGGCTCGAGGAGCGGCTGGAGCGGATGCGCAGCTCGATCGCCCGCACCCGCGAGCGGTTCGACGACTACACGCTCGAGCTCCAGCGGCACGGCCTGGAGTCGGTCGAGCGCGAGGTCCGCTGGCTCAACGAGCTCATCGAGACCGAGCGGGCCAACCGCACCGGGCGCAACGGCGCGCCGTCGGGTGCGTCACAGACTTCGGACGGCCGTGGCCAGGAGGCCGGGTCCTCGGACCCGCCGGGGCCACCGCACGACCGCCCGGGGCGCTCCGCACAGGAGCGCTGAGACCCGAGGCCCCGGTGCCCACCGGTACCGGACCACGGGAGGAGTGGGCGCCGCGCGCCCGTCAGACAGTCATACCAGTAGGGATTCGAGAACCGCCTCACGGCGGGGCTCATGAGAACACAGGGAGCAACCGGAATGGGTTCGGTTCGCGTAGCCATCGTGGGCGTGGGCAACTGCGCCGCGTCGCTGGTGCAGGGTGTCGAGTACTACAAGGACGCCGACCCGGCCGGCAAGGTCCCCGGGCTGATGCACGTGCAGTTCGGCGACTACCACGTCCGTGACGTGGAGTTCGTCGCCGCGTTCGACGTCGACGCCAAGAAGGTCGGCTTCGACCTGGCCGACGCCATCGGCAACAGCGAGAACAACACCATCAAGATCTGCGACGTGCCGCCGACCGGCGTCACCGTGCAGCGCGGCCACACCCTGGACGGCCTCGGCAAGTACTATCTGGAGACCATCGAGGAGTCCGACGAGGCTCCGGTCGACGTGGTGCAGGTCCTGAAGGACCGCCAGGTCGACGTCCTGGTCTGCTACCTCCCGGTCGGCTCCGAGGCCGCGGCCAAGTTCTACGCCCAGTGCGCCATCGACGCCAAGGTCGCCTTCGTGAACGCCCTCCCGGTGTTCATCGCCGGCACCAAGGAGTGGGCGGACAAGTTCACCGAGGCCGGTGTGCCGATCGTCGGTGACGACATCAAGTCCCAGGTCGGCGCCACCATCACCCACCGTGTGATGGCGAAGCTGTTCGAGGACCGCGGTGTCATCCTCGAGCGCACCATGCAGCTGAACGTCGGCGGCAACATGGACTTCAAGAACATGCTCGAGCGCGAGCGCCTGGAGTCCAAGAAGATCTCCAAGACCCAGGCCGTCACCTCGCAGATCCGCGACCGCGAGCTGGGCTCCAAGAACGTCCACATCGGCCCGTCCGACTACGTCGCGTGGCTCGACGACCGCAAGTGGGCGTACGTCCGCCTCGAGGGCCGCGCCTTCGGCGACGTCCCGCTGAACCTGGAGTACAAGCTCGAGGTCTGGGACTCCCCGAACTCCGCCGGTGTCATCATCGACGCCGTGCGCGCCGCGAAGATCGCCAAGGACCGCGGCATCGGCGGCCCGATCCTGTCGGCCTCCTCGTACTTCATGAAGTCCCCGCCGGTCCAGTACTTCGACGACGAGGCCAAGGAGAACGTCGAGAAGTTCATCCGCGGCGAGGTCGAGCGCTGACCAGCGGTCGACGCCCGGCGCCGAGGCGCTGAGCAGGACCACCCGTGAGGGGCCCCGGTCGTGGACCGGGGCCCCTTCGGCATTCCGGCATCAATGCCGCGATGTTTCACGTGAAACTGCGCCGCCCGGCATGGCAACCTGTCCGGGTGGCGATCACCGAGGACAACGGCATGCAGGCACCCCACCGCGCCACCCTCCGCGGGCTGCTGCGCGGACGCGGATTCCGGCGGCTCCTCGTGGTCAGAATGCTCAGCCAGCTCTCCGACGGCACCTTCCAGGTCGCCCTCGCCGCATACGTGATCTTCTCCCCGGAGCGGCAGTCCTCCCCCGCCGACATCGCCGCGGTGCTGGCCGTCATGCTGCTGCCGTTCTCCGTCGTCGGCCCCTTCGCCGGCGTGCTGCTCGACCGGTGGCGCCGCCGCCAGGTGCTGTACCACGGCAACCTCGCCCGGTTCGGGCTCGGACTGGCCACCGCCGCCCTGCTGCTCGGCCGCGCCCCGGACTGGATGTTCTTCGCCGCCGCCCTGCTGGTCACCGCCCTCAACCGGTTCATCCTGGCCGGCCTCTCGGCCTCCCTGCCGCGGGTCGTCGAACCCGAGCAGCTGGTCACCGCCAACGCCGTCTCCCCCACCCTCGGCACGGTGGCCGCCACCCTCGGCGGCGGCCTCGGCTTCGTCGTCCACCAGATCCTGCCGCCCAGCCCCCGCGCCGACGCCGCTCTGGTCACCATCGCCGCGCTGCTCTACCTCTCCGCCGCGCTCGCCGCCCTGCTCATCGACCGCGACCTGCTCGGCCCCGAGGACCACCCCGGCCGGCCGCCCCTGAGCAAGGCCCTGGTCACCGCCGCCCGCGACCTCGGCACCGCCCTGCGGCACCTGGTGCACGACTGCCGGCCCGCCACCCACGCGCTGGGTGCCGTCACGCTGGCCCGGTTCTGCTACGGCGTGCTGATCGTCGTGGTGCTCATGCTCTCCCGCTACACCTTCAACCGGCCCGAGGACGCCGCCGGCGGACTGGTCAGCCTGGGCCGCGCGGTCGGCTTCTCCGCCGTCGGCTTCTTCCTGGCCGCCCTCGTCAGCCCCTGGTGCACCCGCCGGCTCGGCCTCACCGGCTGGATGGTCACCTGCCTCGCCTCCGCGGCGGTCTTCGTCCCCGCCCTCGGCCTCACCTTCCAGGAGGGCCCGGGGCTGGTCGCCGCCCTGCTGCTCGGCGTGGTCACCCAGGGCACCAAGATCTGCGCCGACACCCTCGTCCAGGAGTCCGTCGAGGACGCCTACCGGGGCCGCGTCTTCGCCGTCTACGACGTGCTGTTCAACGTCTCCTTCGTGGCCGCCGCCGGGGTGACCGCCCTGGTCCTTCCGCTGAACGGGCGCTCCGTGGCAGTGGTCTGCGGGGTCTCCCTGCTCTACGCCCTGGGCGCCCTGCTGTACGCCCGCGCGGCCCGTTCCGACCGCCGCCGCGGCGACCTGACGTCCCGTCGGCCCGCCCCGAGTCGCTAAGGTACGTCCGCGCACCGGCGCGACCTCAGCAGCCCACGGGGGGATCGATGAGCACACCGCACAATCCGTACGGCCAGCCGCAGTACGGCGGAGCACCGCAGCCGCAGCCGCCCTACGGGGCACCCCAGCCGCCGCCGGCGTACGGGCAGCCGCCCGCCTACGGACAGCCTCCGGCGTACGGGCAGCAGCCCCCCGCGTACGGGCAGCCCCCGGCCTACGGCCAGCCCGCACCGCCCCCGCCCGCGTACGGCTACCCGGGCCCGGGCCAGCAACCGCCCGCACCGCCGGCAGGCCCGCAGCCCCCGTACGGCGGCGGCCCCGGCCACCAGGCCCCCGCCTACCCGCCGCCGCCCGGCCCCGCGGTGCCCGCCGCGCCCAAGCCCAAGCGGGGATTCCGCTTCTGGCTGCGCGTCTGCGCGGTGGCGGCCGGCGCGGTCGTGCTGATCGTCGGCTTCTTCATCGCCGACTCCTCGCCCTCCTCGGCGAAGGCCGGCGACTGCGTGGAGAAGACCGGCTACAAGAGCGTCTCCAAGATCTCCTGCACCGACCCGAAGGCCAACTACAAGGTGCTGAACAACATCAGCGGCGGCAGCGTGGCCGCCTGCGACGGCACCCCGGGCACCACGGCGACCTTCAGCGGCAGCACCGGGCGGCGCTGGCGGAAGAAGCACTACGTGCTCTGCCTCGGCCCGGTGAACGGTACGGTCAAGTCCCCGACCTCGTCCGCCTCGCCGAAGAAGTTCTGACACCCGGTCGGGCTCGCCCGGCACTCGCCCCGGGGACCTTCGGCCACGCCGGCGACCGCCGCCTGGAGCGAGCCCTCGGGCCACCGGGGTGCGTTGTCCACAGGCTGCACGGCGCTGTCCACAGCCGCCCTGCGCGCAGCCCGTTCGGCGTCCAGCAGGTAGCAGCGCACCTGGCGTGCGGTCTCGCTGTCCCGCAGCAGCATGGCGACATTGAGCACGGTGCGCCGGGTGAACAGGGCCAGCGAGCGGGCGCGCGACTGAATTCCACTGACCTCCTTGAAGGAGGTCAGTCGCGGACCGGTCAGGACGGTGTGTCCGCTCGCCGCCAGTTCCGCCCTGTGGTCGGTCACCAACGAGTAGACCGCCTTCTGCCCCACCCCGAAGTACGCCGTCACTCCCTCGGTCGTGACGTGCACGCCGTCGGGCAGCAGTTCCAGTGCCCGCACCCGGTCGAGCACCTCGACCCGGTCCGCGACCGTCGCCCGCATGGTGGGCGATTCCAGAAGCACAGCATCCACAGCCACGGCCGTGTCCCTCCGTCCGGGGAAGGGCAGGTCCCCTCCCTCGGACGGAGCAACGCAGAGGCACCTATCCGGTTACGCTCCGCCATGCTCGGATGCGAGCCGGGTTGTCAGCCCTGCTGGGCGGCCCACCACTCCTGCAGGGCCGCGACGGCCGCCTCGTGGTCCATCGGCCCGTGCTCCAGGCGGAGCTCCAGCATGTGCTTGTAGGCCTGGCCGACCTGCGGGCCGGGCCTGATGCCGAGCAGTTCCATGATCTGGTTGCCGTCCAGCGCGGGCCGGATCGCGTCCAGCTCCTCCTGCTCCTTGAGGAGCGTGATCCGCTCCTCGAGCGAGTCGTAGGTGCGGGCGAGGGCGGCGGCCTTCTTGCGGTTGCGGGTGGTGCAGTCGGAGCGGGTCAGCTTGTGCAGGCGCTCCAGCAGCGGGCCGGCGTCGGTGACGTAGCGGCGCACCGCGGAGTCCGTCCACTCGCCGCCGCCGTAGCCGTGGAAGCGCAGGTGCAGCTCGACCAGCCGGGCGACCTCGTCGACCATCTCGTTGGAGTACTTGAGGGCACGCATCCGCTTGCGGGTCATCTTCGCGCCGACCACCTCGTGGTGGTGGAAGGAGACCCGGCCGTCGGGCTCGAAGCGGCGGGTGCGCGGCTTGCCGATGTCGTGCAGCAGCGCGGCGAGCCGCAGCGTCAGGTCCGGGCCTTCCTGCTCCAGCGCGATTGCCTGCTCCAGGACGGTCAGCGAGTGCTCGTAGACGTCCTTGTGGCGGTGGTGCTCGTCACTCTCCAGCCGCAGGGCGGGCAGCTCCGGCAGGACGTGCTCGGCGAGGCCGGTGTCGACGAGCAGCCGCAGGCCCTTCACCGGGTGGGCGGCGAGCAGCAGCTTGTTGAGCTCGGTCTGGACGCGCTCGGCGGACACGATGGTGATCCGCTCGGCCATCGCGGTCATCGCGGCGACGACCTCGGGCGCAGGAGTGAAGTCGAGCTGCGCGGCGAACCGGGCGGCCCGCATCATCCGCAGCGGGTCGTCGGAGAAGGACTCCTCCGGGGTGGCCGGGGTGCGCAGGACCCGGGCCTCCAGGTCGTCCAGGCCGCGGTGCGGGTCGACGAAGCCGCGGCCCGGCAGGTCGACGGCCATCGCGTTGACGGTGAAGTCCCGGCGGACGAGGTCCTGCTCGATGGTGTCGCCGTAGGTGACCTCGGGCTTGCGCGAGGTGCGGTCGTACGCCTCGGAGCGGTAGGTGGTGATCTCGATCAGGAAGGAGCCGTCGGCGGTGTCCTTGCGCGCGCCGACGGTGCCGAAGGCGATGCCGACGTCCCAGACCGCGTCGGCCCAGCCCTTGACCAGCTTGAGCACCTGCGGGGGGCGGGCGTCGGTGGTGAAGTCCAGGTCGTTGCCCAGCCTGCCGAGCAGCGCGTCCCGCACGGAGCCGCCGACCAGCGCCAGCCGGAAGCCGGCCGCCTGGAAGCGGCGGGCGATCTCGTCGGCGACCGGCGAGACCCGGAGCAGTTCCTGCAGGCCCAGGGTCTGGGCCTCGCTCAGCCCTGGCAGGGCCGTCGGCACGGTGGAACTGGAATGATGCACGCTGGAGTCATTGGCAGTGGACACGGCTCCCTAGGGTACGTGCCCGGCAGGTCCCGCCGCCCGTCCGTTTCCCGGCCGTGGCGCGTCGCCGCCGGGGGCGCGCCACGGGTGCTCGGGAGGGCAGTCGGCGGCCCGCACCACCGGCGGATCGGGCACGTCGTTACCATGCCGGGAGAGCCCGGTACGGGCGGCGCCCGCGGGTGCTCCGGTCGGTCGGGGCTGCCCGGCGCCGGACGAGCCCCCGACCGGGTCTGCGGTGGTCATGGCTATCCACGAATTCGAACGAGAAACGGCGAGGGCACAGCACGTGGGCGAGGCGCGGCACGGCCTGACAGCGTACGGACGCGTGGGACGGGCGGCCCGCCGCCTGGCCGCGGTGCTGGCCGGCGGCACCGTCCTGCTGTCCGCCGTGCCCGCCGCCTCGGCAGCCGCGCCCGCGCGGACGGGCTTCCCCGCCGCCTCCCCCGAGTACCCGGCGACCGTGCAGATCGACTCGCTCTCCGCGCCGGTCGCGGGCGAGGGCACGATGATCACCGTCTCCGGCCGGGTCACCAACTCCGGCTCGTCCACGGTGAAGGCGGCGCACGTGGTGCTCCGCTCGCCCAAGGAGCAGCTGGACACCCGCAGCGCGATCAACCTGGTCGCCGGGCGCACCGGCCCGGGCAGCAAGGACGGCACCGTCCTGCCGGGCCACAAGGCCGACCTCGGCGACCTCGCGCCCGGCCAGTCCCGTCCGTACAGCATCCAGGTGAACCCCGGCGACCTGGGCCTGAAGTCGGCCGGCGTGTATGAGCTGGCGGTGGACGTCCGCGACGAGGACGAGGACCGGCCGCTGGGCATCGCCCGCACCTTCCTCCCGTACAACACCGCCCCGGGCGGCAAGCAGACGCAGGTCGCCACGCTGTGGCCGATCACCCACTCCCCCGAGCTGGTCGCCCAGACCATGCCGGACAACGACCAGATGCCGGTGCTGCGCGACGACAGCCTCGCCACCGAGCTCGCACCGGGCGGCCGGCTCGGCAGGCTGGTGAGCATCGGCCAGACCCTGCCCAACCTGACCTGGGTGATCGACCCGGACCTGCTCGACACGGTCTTCGCGATGACCAAGCCGTACCGGGTGCAGAAGCCCGGCACGGCGGGCGAGTCGGCGAAGGAGGAGAACACCGTCGCCGGCGTCGGCCAGAACGCGGCAACCGCCTGGCTGGCCCAGCTGCGCACCGCGGTGGCCGCCAACGGCTCGCAGGTGGTCGCGCTGCCGTACGCCGACCCGGACCTGGCCTCGATCGCCCACAACGGCAGCGGCCTGCCCGGCATGGACACCGCGCTGCGCAAGGCCGCCACGGCCGGCAAGGTCACCGCGGAGGGCCGGCTGGCGGTGGACGTCCGCGGCGGGGTCGCCTGGCCGTACCAGGGCCGGCTGGACCAGGCCACGGCCGGCGTGGCCCGCACCACCGGCTCCGACCTGGTGCTGGTGAACGGGGAGAGCATGCCGGAGTCCCGCTCCCTCTCCTACACCCCGAACGCGGCCCGGCCGATCGGCAACGGGCAGACCGCGGTGGTCGCCGACCCGGTGCTCTCCTCGCTCTTCGCCGGCGACCTCGACTCCGACCAGGCACAGAGCCTCGCCGAACAGCGCTTCCTCGCCGAGACCATGACGATCACCGGGCAGCGCCCGGACGACCAGCGCAGCCTGCTGGTGATGCCGTCCCGGACCCTGACCGTCGGCACCGCCGAGGCGCTCGCCGAGGCCCTGCGCGCGGCGTCCCAGCCGAACGGCTGGGTGGCCCCGACCCGGCTCGACGCGGTCGCCACGGCGCCCGCCGACCAGGACGCCAACAGCTCCGTCCCCGGCGACTACCCGGGCGACCTGCGGGGCTCCGAGCTGTCCTCGGCCGCGCTCGGCTCGGTGATGGGCGTGCAGACCGGGCTGGACCAGCTGCTGCTGATCCTGACCCAGCCGCAGCGCGTCCGGGGCCCGTTCAACGCGGCGATGGTCCGCTCGATGTCCACCCAGTGGCGCGACCACACGGAGGCAGGCGCCGCCTACCGGGACGGCGTGCAGAGCTACCTCGCCAACCTGGCCGCCGCGGTGAAGGTGCCCGCGAAGAGCGTGATCACGCTGCCGGGCGACAACGCCACCCTGCTCATCAGCGTCAAGAACGACCTCAACCAGGCGGTCGGCAACCTCCAGCTGCGGGTCTCCTCCTCCCAGGTCAACCGCCTCAACGTGGGCGAGGCCGCGACCGTGGTGCTGGACGCCACCACCAGCCGTACCTTCCGCTTCCCCGCCGAGGCGCAGGTCAACGGTCCGGTGCAGATGACCGCCCAGCTCTGGACGACCGGGCCGAACTCGCAGCCGTACGGCAAGCCGATCACCTTCACCGTCGAGGTCACCTCGGTGGCCAGCGGCGTCATGTACGTCATCGGCGGCGGTGTGGTGCTGATGGCGCTGGCCGGTGTCCGGTTCTACCTTCAGCGCAAGAAGCGCTCCGCGGCCGGCGAGGTCGACCTCGACCCGGAGCGGCTGCTGGAGGCGGACGAGACCCCGGCGCCCGGGGAGGACGCGGCCGAGGCCGAGCCCGTCACCGGACCGGTGTCCCGGGCGGCCGCCGAAGGCCCCGGCACCGCACCGGACGGGCCCCCGGGGGAGCCGTCCGACTCAACACCGGAGTCCGCCTCAGATGCCCGGGATCGGGCCACCGGTGATGAGAAGGTTGGTCACTGAGGGAACCCCGTCCGGGCTCCACCGACCAGCGAAGAGGTGGCATGAGCAGCGGTCCGCGCGAGGAGCGAGCACAGGGCCGGGGCGGCACCGGCAGCACGGGCGCGCCGGAGGCCGCCGAGCCCGCCGCCACCGACTGGTACGTGGACGACACCTACTCCCGTGATCCGTACGCCGACGACGCTTTCGGCAGCGCGGCCGAGCAGGACCCGTACGGGCTGCGGGCCGCCGAGGCGGCCGCGGCGCTGCCGCCGCAACAGCACGGCCCCCAGCCGGCCGAGACGCAGGCGCCGCCGCTGGGCAAGCCCGTGCCGCACTGGGCGGCCACCCCTGTCCTGACCGCCGAGCAGCCGGACGGCCCGGACGGCGACTCCGAGGACGCCGCCGACGGGCCCGGCCCGGACGACGAGGACGAGGCGGCGGCCCGGGCGGAGGCCGAAGCAGAGGCCGAGGCGGAGGCCGCCGACTACCTGGGCGTGGACGCGCTGCTCAGCGGCGACCGCAGCGCCCCCGAGCCGCAGCCCTTCGTGCCGCCGATCGAGTTCGACCCGCCCCTCACCGCGGAGGAGGCGAGCCTGCACGAGGCCCTCGCCGAGGGCACCCCGCCGCCGCCTCCGACCGCACCGCCCCGCCCGGCCGCGGCCGCCCCTCCGCCGGCCCCCGCCGAGGTCGCACCCGCCGCCCCCGCCACCGGATCGCCGGCGGCCGGCCGGATGGCGAGCCTGGTCAACTCCAGTGCGGTGATGGCCGCCGGCACGCTGGTCTCCCGCGGCACCGGCTTCCTGCGCACGATGGTGATCGCCGCCGCGATCGGCGTCGGCACCATGGGCGACTCGTACAACGCCGCCAACACCCTGCCGACGCTGCTCTACATCCTGATCGGCGGCGGCGCGCTGAACGCCGTCTTCGTGCCGCAGCTGGTCCGCAGCATGAAGAACGACGAGGACGGCGGCACCGCGTACGCCAACCGCCTGCTGACCCTGGTCGTCACCGGCCTCGCGGGGGTGGCGTTCGTCGCGGTGCTCGCCGCCCCGCTGCTCGTCCAGCTGATCTCGCACTCGCTGATGCGGGACGCCGACAGCGCCGCGACCACGGTCGCGCTGGCCAGGTACTGCCTGCCCACCATGTTCTTCATGGGGGTGCACGTGGTGATGGGGCAGATCCTCAACGCCCGCGGCCGGTTCGGCGCGATGATGTGGACGCCGGTCCTGAACAACCTCGTGGTGATCTTCACCTTCGGCGCCTACATCTGGATCTACGGCACCTTCCAGCACAGCCAGGTGACCCCGCAGACGGTCTCCCCGGAGGGCGTCCGGCTGCTCGGCATCGGCACCCTGCTCGGCCTCGCCGTCCAGGCCCTGGCGATGATCCCCTACCTGCGCGCCTCCGGGTTCTCCTTCAAGCCGCGCTTCGACTGGCGGGGCCACGGCCTCGGCAAGGCCGCCCGGCTCGCCAAGTGGACGTTCCTGTTCGTCCTCGCCAACCAGGCCGGCTTCCTGGTCGTCACCCAGCTCGCCACCGCCGCGGGCATCGCCGCCGAGGCCGACGGCCACCTCGGTGTCGGCCTCGCCGCCTACTCCAACGCCCTGCTGATCTGGCAGCTGCCGATGGCCGTGGTCACGGTGTCGGTGATGAGCGCCGTCCTCCCCCGGCTCTCCCGGGCGGCCGCCGACCACGACGCCGGCTCGGTCCGCGACGACCTGTCGTACGGGCTGCGCACCTCCGCCGTCGCGATCGTGCCCGCGGCCTTCCTCTTCCTCTCCCTCGGCCCGGTCATCGGCTACGCGGTCTACGGCCTCGGCAACGGCGGCGACGCGGCGCACGGCGCCCTGTCCATCGGCTACATGCTCTCCGCCTTCGCCCTCGGCCTGATCCCGTACTCCGTGCAGTACGTGCTGCTGCGCGGCTTCTACGCCTACGAGGACACCCGCACCCCGTTCTCCAACACCGTCTGGGTGGCGGCCTGCCAGGCCGCCACGGCCGTGCTGTGCTGGCTGGTGCTGCCCGCCCAGTGGGCGGTCACCGGCATGGCCCTGTGCTACGGCGCCTCGTACGCGGTCGGCGTCGCCGTGGCCGTCCCCCGGCTGAAGGCCAGGATCGGCGGCCTGGACACCGGCCGGATCGGCCGGACGTACGTCCGGCTGGTGATCGCCTCGCTGCCGGCCGTCGCCCTCGGCCTGGCCGTCGAGCTGCTGATGCTCGACCTGCTGGACGGCTGGCCGGCCGGCGTGCTGACCCTGGCGGTCGCCGCCGCGCTGCAGATCGGGACGTTCCTGCTGGTCGCCCGGCGGATGCGGATCGAGGAGCTGAACTCGATGCTCGGGATGGTGCGCAGCCGACTCGGCCGCTGAGCATGACATGACGTCAACCCGGTGCGGCCCGAGCGTCCGCGCCGAGTGGGGACCCCGATGACGGGCCGTCCACCGGATCGCGGATGATTGCGCAACCGGTAGGGCGGCCCAGCGGTCGTACCAGGGGAGAAACAGTGGGCACAATTGTCCTGGCGGGACCCGGGGCCCCGGCGGCCGGGCAGGCCGATTTCTCAGGACCGGGCCGGAACTAAGGGGAGGCAGGACCACGGTGGCTGATGGCACCAAGGCGGTCGTCGACACGTCCGTCGCGGACGGGGCGGCGCTGGCCGTGGCAATCGAGGACATCGCCGAGGACGGCACCGGGTCGACCGGGCCGGCGCCCGCCGACGGGGACTCTGACGACGCCTCGGACGCCGCTGACGCCGCCTCCGGCACCGCCGCAGCCACCACCCGCGACGAGGAGGCCGAGGAGGCCCGCGCAGGGTCCTCCGAGGCCGCTGGGGGGCCGTCCGGCGCCGAGGAGGGCGAGGAGGCCGGTGCCGTCCGGAAGGCCGCCTCCGAGGCCCTCGTGGCGGCCGTGACGGCACGTGAGTCCGCCCTCGAATCCGACCTCGGCTCCGACCCCGGCTCCGACGCCTCCGCCGGCGACCGGCCCGCGGCCGCCGCGCCCGCCGAGCGCGCCGAGGACGCCGAACAGCCCGAGGCGGCCGAGGAGCCCGAGGAGTCCACCGCCCAGCTCTCCGCCTCCGAACTGGCCGCCGAGCTCACCGCCCGCGGCGCTGCCGCCCCCGCCCGCCGCCCGTCCGGCCGCTCCGTCCGCACCTCCCCGACCCCGCCGGAGCGCGAGGCCCGACCCGCCGTCAGCACCGAGACCCTGGATGCGGACACCGGCACCCTGCCCGCCGCCAAGCCCGCCCCGCTCCGGCACAGCGGCGACAAGATCGGCGGCCGCTACCGGCTGGAGGAGTGCATCACCCAGTCGGAGACGTTCAGCAGCTGGCGCGCGGTCGACGAGAAGCTCCGCCGGGCCGTCGGCGTCCACCTGATGGCGGCCGGCCACCGCCGGGCCAAGGCCGTCCTCACCGCCGCCCGTGCCGCCGCACTGCTGAACGACCCGCGCTTCGTCCAGGTCCTCGACGCCGTCCAGGAGGGCGACCTGGTCTACGTCGTCCGCGAGTGGCTGCCGGACGCCTCCGACCTGGCCCAGCTGCTCTCCGACGGGCCGATGGAGCCCTACGACGCATACCAGATGGTCCGTCAGGTCACCGATGCGGTCGCCGCCGCCCACCGGCGCGGCCAGGCCCACCTGCGGCTCACCCCGCGCTGCGTGCTGCGCACCGACACCGGCCAGTACCGGATCAACGGCATCGCGGTGGACGCCGCACTGCGCGGCCTGCCCACCGAGGAGGCCGAGCGAACGGACACCCGCGCCATCGGCGCCCTGCTGTTCGCCGCGCTGACCCACCGCTGGCCCTACCCCGAGGACCGCTACGACCTGCGCGGCATGCCCAAGAGCATCGGCTGCGTCCCCCCGGACCAGGTCCGCGCCGGGGTCCACAAGGGCCTCTCCGAGCTCGCCGCCCGCGCCCTGTGCGAGCACCCGCCGCACCACCAGGACCCGATCACCAGCCCCGAGCAGCTGGCCAAGGCGATCGCGCTGATGCCGAAGATCCGGCAGCCCGAGCAGCCCGCGCCCGCGTTCACCGCCAAGCCGAAGCCCAAGCCGCAGCCCGCGCCGCACACCGCGGCCGCCCGGCCCGCCCCGCACCCCCGGCCCGGGCACCACCCGGCCCACCAGGACACCACCGCGCCCGCCAGCCCGCGGCCCCGTCGTCGGCGCCGCAGGCTGCTGCGGACGGCGCTGCGGGCCACCGCCTCGCTGGTGGCGCTGACCGCGATCGTCGTCGGCTCCTGGCAGGCCGTCGAACACCTCAACCGGAACAAGGACGAGCAGGGCGCCCCGCCCGCCCGGCAGTCCTCCGCGGCGCCGGCCCAGCAGTCCTCCGCGCCGCTCGCGGGCGTCACCCTCGACTTCACGCCGATCTCGTTCAACGCCTACGGCGACGAGAAGGCCGAGCACGCCGGCGCGCTGCCCAACGTCAAGGACGGCAAGACCGACACCGTCTGGTCCACGCAGTCCTACCAGGACCCCTTCACGGCCGGCGGCTACAAGCCCGGCACCGGCCTGCTCCTGGACCTCGGCACCGCCCGTGCGGTCGGCTCGGTCGACGTGAAGACGGCCGGCGGCAGCCACACGGTCGAGCTGAAGGCCGCTCCCGGCGCCTCCTCCGCACCCCAGGTCAGCGCTGCGGGCTTCGCGTCCTTCGGCAACGCCGTCGCCACCGAGAGCGGCACCGACCTCCACCTCAAGCCCGCGAAGCCGATCACCACCCGCTACCTCTTGATCTGGCTGACCGCCATCCCCAACGATGGTGGCGGCTACCAGGGCAAGGTCGCCGAGATCACGGTGAACGGCTGAGCGAGAACGGGCAGGGGGTGGCGGACATGGCGGAGGAGTCCTCCGACGCCGATCTGCTGGCCCGGCACGTCGCCGGCGACCCCGACGCCTTCGGCCTCCTCGTCCGGCGCCACCGGGACCGGCTCTGGGCCGTCGCACTGCGCACCCTCGGCGACCGCGAGGAGGCCGCCGACGCCCTGCAGGACGCGATGGTGTCCGCGTTCCGGTCCGCCCACACCTTCCAAGGCCGCTCCCAGGTCACCACCTGGCTGCACCGCATCGTGGTCAACGCCTGCCTCGACCGCGCCCGCCGGGCGGCCTCCCGCCGCGCCGGATCGCTGGACGAGGACCCGCAGCGGCTCGACGCCGCCCTCGGCACCGCCGAGGCCACCGACACCGCGGTCGTCCGGGCCGAGCTCCAGCGCGAGGTCACCGACGCGCTGTCCGCGCTGCCGGTGGAGCAGCGTGCCGCGCTCGTCCTGGTCGACATGCAGGGGTACTCGGTCGCCGAGGCCTCCGCGGTGCTGGGCGTGCCCGTCGGCACCGTCAAGAGCCGCTGCGCCCGCGGCCGGGCCCGCCTCCTGCCGCTCGTCCGCCATCTGCGCGGCGGCGATGTTTCACGTGAAACCGCCGAGGACGGCTCCCCCGGCGACGCGGCCCGCGCACGTGTTTCACGTGAAACGGCGGCGAAGCGCGGGAACCCGTCCGGCCCCGGCACCGTCCCAGGTACGGACGCCGCCGGACGCCGAACACTGCTGGAAGGAGATGCGAAGAAGCGATGACGCCGCACACGCCTTCCTCCCCGTCCGCACCCGAGCCCCGGCATCCCGACATCGAGGCACTGGCCGACCTCGCCGAGCAGCTCACCGACCCGGCCGACGAACCGGCGCTCCGCGCCCACCTCGCCGAGTGCGCGGAGTGCGCGGACACCTTCGCCGCGCTCGCCGAGGTCCAGGATCTGCTCGGCTGCGTCGACGCCCCGCCCATGCCCGAGGACGTCGCCCTCCGGATCGACACCGCCCTCGCCGCAGCCCGCACCGAGGCCGCCGACACCGCGGCCGGCCCTCCCGGCGGGCCGGGGAAGGCCGCCGGCCGGCTCCCCCGGACGGCAGGGCGTACCTCCGCCGAGACCGGCCCCGCGGGCCCCTCCGGCACCGCGGGCACCGGCCCAGGCCGCGGCCGCCGCAGGCGGCGTGCCCGCATCGCCCTCGCCACCGCCGCTGCGGCCGTCGCGATCGGCTTCGGCGCGCTGCTCGTCCCCATCACCTCCCAGAACGGCGGCACCGCGAGCGACGCACCGGCCGACAGCGCCGCCCGGCCCGCCGTCGGCGGGGCACAGCAGCCCGCCCTCGGCAGCAGCACCGAATTCAGCGACCAGGCCCTCGCGGCCCAGGTCCGGCAGCTGCTCGACGCGGCCTCGGCCACCCCCTCGGCAGGCACCCCCAAGACACCCGAAGGACTGACCCAGGGCGGCGGCCGGCCGGCCGCCGGCGCCTCCGCCCCGGCCTGCGCCGCCGCGATCACCGGCCAGGGCGAGCGAGCCCCGCTCGCCGCCGCGCCCGGCAGCTACCACTCCTCCCCCGTCACCGCCCTGGTCTATGCCGTCCCCGGTACGAGCGACGAGGTCGACGTCTACCTGATCACTCCGGACTGCTCGGCCCCGGGCGTCCTGCTGCACCGCACCCTCCCCGCCCGCTGACCTCACCCGCCCGTCCGGGCCCGGGTCCGCCACCGGAAAGCGGTCACCCATCGGAACATCCGCTCCCACAGTGCGGTCACGTGGTACAGCCGGGCCCGGGAATGCGGGAGACTGGGCAGTCGTTGTCCCGGGCGGCGGAGCAGGACCGCCCTCCCCGCACCAGCGCGGGTCGCGAAGCGAACCAGGAGACTCAGTGAGCGACGTCCGAAACGTGATCATCATCGGTTCCGGCCCCGCCGGGTACACCGCTGCGCTGTACACCGCACGTGCCTCCCTCAAGCCGCTGGTCTTCGAGGGCGCGGTCACCGCCGGCGGCGCGCTGATGAACACCACCGAGGTCGAGAACTTCCCCGGCTACCGCGACGGCATCATGGGCCCGGAGCTCATGGACAACATGCGCGCCCAGGCCGAGAAGTTCGGCGCCGAGCTCGTGCCGGACGACATCGTCTCCGTCGACCTCACCGGCGACGTCAAGACCGTCACCGACTCCGAGGGCACCGTCCACCGCGCCCGCGCCGTGATCGTCGCCACCGGCTCCCAGCACCGCAAGCTCGGTCTGCCCCGCGAGGACGTGCTCTCCGGCCGCGGCGTCTCCTGGTGCGCCACCTGCGACGGCTTCTTCTTCCGCGACCAGGACATCGCGGTCGTCGGCGGCGGCGACACCGCCCTCGAAGAGGCCACCTTCCTCTCCCGCTTCGCCCGCAGCGTCACGGTCGTCCACCGCCGCGACTCGCTGCGTGCCTCCAAGGCGATGCAGGAGCGCGCGTTCGCCGACCCGAAGATCACCTTCGCCTGGGACAGCGCCGTCCAGGAGATCCACGGCGACCCGAAGCTCACCGGCCTGACCCTGCGCGACACCACCACCGGCGAGACCCGCGAGCTCCCGGTCACCGGCCTGTTCATCGCCATCGGCCACGACCCGCGCACCGAGCTCTTCACCGGCCAGCTCGACCTGGACGCCGAGGGCTACCTCAAGGTCGAGGCCCCCTCCACCCGCACCAACATCCCCGGCGTCTTCGGCGCCGGCGACGTCGTCGACCACACCTACCGCCAGGCCATCACCGCGGCCGGCACCGGCTGCGCCGCCGCCCTCGACGCCGAGCGCTACCTCGCCTCGCTCGCGGACCTGGAGGCCCAGGCCGCCGCCGTCGCGGTCTGACCGCCGCCCCCGAAACAGAACAGCCCTCGCGGTTGTTATCCCGTCCGAAGGTGCCGAGCCGCCCGCAGAGGCGGCCAGGCACCGCCTCGTCCGTGACCCCAAGGAGAGTTCCGTGGCCGGCGCCACCATCAACGTGACCGACGCGACCTTCGACGCCGAGGTGCTCAAGAGCGACAAGCCCGTCCTGGTCGACTTCTGGGCCACCTGGTGCGGCCCGTGCCGCCAGGTCGCCCCGATCCTGGAGGAGATCGCCGCCGAGCACAGCGACAAGCTGACCATCGCCAAGCTCGACGTCGACAACAACCAGCAGACCGCTGCCGCCTACAACGTCATCTCGATCCCGACGCTGAACGTGTACCAGAACGGCGAGCTGGTGAAGACCATCACCGGCGCCCGCCCGAAGGCCGCCCTGCTCCGCGAGCTGGCCGAGTTCATCTGAGCCGACGCCGTTCGCCGCGGAGGGCCCCCGGAGGATCCGGGGGCCCTCCGGCGTTCCTGCGGTCGGACGCACCCACGGCACGTGGCGCCGGCGCGACCCGCACGAGCCGCTCAGAACGGCCGCAGCGCGGGTTCCTTCCGCGCCCCGCCCAGCAGCCGCTCCAGCGCCCCCTCGACGTCGCTGCGCCAGGTGAGCGTCGTCCGTGCCTCCAGCCGCAGCCGCGGGTAGCGGTGGTGCGGCCGCACCGTCTTGAAGCCCACCGCGAGCAGGTGGTCGGCCGGCAGCACACAGCTCGGTGTCGGGCGCCCGACCGCCCCGAAGGCCTCGATCGCCCGCACTCCCCTGTGGAGCAGGTCCTTGGCCACCGCCTGGACCAGCACCCGGCCCAGCCCCTGCCGCTGGTAGCCCGGCACCACCCGGCTGATCATCAGCTGAACGGCGTCCGGCGAGACCGGGCTCGTCGGGAACGACTGCGACCGCGGCACGTACGCGGGCGGTGCGTACAGCACGAACCCCGCCGGGACGTCGTCCACGTAGACGATCCGCCCGCAGGAGCCCCACTGCAGCAGCACCGCCGAGATCCACCCCTCCTTCTCGAGCTCCCCCTTGCCCCCGTCCACCGCCGCCCGCCCGCTGACCGGGTCGAGTTCCCAGAACACGCACGAGCGGCAGCCGTCCGGCAGATCGGCCAGGTTGTCCAGCGTCAGCGGAGCGAGCCTGCGACCCACGCCCCACACCTCCTCCGGCTCGGTCCCACACCACGAGCTTGCTCCGAAAAACGCGAGGGGTGCACGTTTCACGTGAAACATGCACCCACTCGTCCGTTTCCCGGCGGGCCGCCGGTCAGCCCTGGGAGAGTCGCAGCCCGTCCTCGCCGGGGGCGAGGCTGTCGAGGATCCGGTTCAGATCCTCGACCGAGCCGAACTCCAGCACGACCTTGCCCTTGCCGAGCTTGCCGTTGCGCTGCGAGACCTCGACCTTCACCCGGGTCTCGAACCGGTCGGAGAGCCGACCGGCGAGGTCGTCGAAGGCCGGCGAGAGGACCCGCCCGGCTCGCGGCGCCGCCGACCGCTTCGGCTTCTCCTCGGCGGTCATCAGCCTGACGATCTCCTCGGTGGTGCGCACCGAGAGGCCTTCCTCGTTGACCCGCTTCGCCAGCGCCTCCTGCCGTTCGGCGTCCGGCACTCCGAGCAGCGCCCGGGCATGCCCGGCGGTCAGCACACCGGATGCGACCCGGCGCTGCACCACCGGCGGGAGGTTCAGCAGCCGCAGGGTGTTGGAGACGTGCGACCGCGAGCGGCCGATCCGGTCGGCCAGCTGGTCGTGGGTGCAGGAGAAGTCCCGCAGCAGCTGGTCGTAGGCGGCCGCCTCCTCCAGCGGGTTGAGCTCCGCCCGGTGGAGGTTCTCCAGCAGCGCGTCCAGCAGGAGCTTGTCGTCCTCGGTGGCGCGGACGATCGCCGGGATCACGTCGAGCCCGGCCTCCTGGGAGGCCCGCCAGCGCCGCTCGCCCATGATCAGCTCGTAGCGGTCCGCCCCGACCTGCCGGACGACCACGGGCTGGAGCAGGCCCACCTCCTTGATCGAGGTGACCAGCTCCCTGAGCTTGTCCTCGTCGAAGACCTCGCGGGGCTGCCGGGGGTTGGGCGTGATGGCGTCCAGCGGCAGCTCGGCGAAGCGCGCGCCGTCGACCGGGGCCAGCGCGGGCTCCGGCAGGCTGCGCGCATGTGCCTCTGCCGCCAGCTCCCGCAGGCTCTCCGCGGCGGCCTGGGCCGCCACCGTGCCGCGACCGGCCGGCAGGACGGGGACGGCCGTCGCCGCTGCCCCGTCGGCCACCGGCACCGTCTCCGGCACCGCCGCTGCGGGCCCGGCCGGCAGAAGCGCCCCCAGACCCCTGCCCAGTCCCCTGCGACCACCACTCACCGGTTGCCCTCCATCGTGCCGTGCTGTGCCACCGCGGCGCTCGCCGCTCCGGCAGCGGTCCGCTGCTGCCCGACCGCACCGTAGCCCGCCGCGGCCCCGGCGGCGAAACCGACCTCCGCGGCCCGCAGCGCGATCTCCCGGGCAGCCTCCAGGTAGGAGAGCGCGCCGGTGGAGCCGGGGTCGTAGGTGAGGACGGTCTGCCCGTAGCTGGGCGCCTCGGAGATGCGGACGGAACGCGGGATGGCCGTCCGCAGCACCTCGTTCTCGAAGTGGGTGCGGACCTCCTCGGCGACCTGGGCGGCCAGCCGGGTGCGGGCGTCGTACATGGTGAGCAGGATGGTGGAGACGTGCAGCGCCGGGTTGAGGTGGGCGCGCACCAGCTCGACGTTCCGCAGCAGCTGGCCCAGACCCTCCAGCGCGTAGTACTCGCACTGGATCGGGATCAGCACCTCCTGGCCGGCGACCAGGGCGTTGACGGTCAGCAGGCCGAGCGAGGGCGGGCAGTCGATGAGGATGTAGTCCAGCGGCTGCTCGTAGGCGGCGATGGCGCGCTGGAGGCGGCTCTCCCGGGCGACCAGCGAGACGAGCTCGATCTCCGCGCCGGCCAGGTCGATGGTGGCCGGGCAGCAGAACAGCCCCTCCACGTCGATCACGGGCTGGACGACGTCGGCGAGCGGCTTGCCCTCCACCAGGACGTCGTAGATCGACGGCACCTCGGCGTGGTGGTCGATGCCGAGCGCCGTGGAGGCGTTGCCCTGCGGGTCGAGGTCGACGACCAGCACGCGCAGTCCGTGCATGGCGAGGCCGGCGGCCAGGTTGACGGTGGTGGTGGTCTTGCCCACCCCGCCCTTCTGGTTGGCCACCACGATCACCCGGGTCGCGGCCGGCCTGGGCAGCCCCTCCTCTGCCCGCCCGATGGCCTGGACGGCAGCCTGGGCGGCGCGCCCGATCGGCGTGTCGTCGATCTGGTGGATGGTCTCCGAGTCCTGCATGGGGGTCAGTGTTTCACGTGAAACCGGAGCGGCAACAGTCACCGCCATGGCGCGGTCGAGGATTCCGGGGAGCATTGAGCGACGTTTCACGTGAAACACCATGCCCGGAATGTCATAAATCTGACGGTGCGACACTCCGTACCCGCCCCGACGCCACCCGGTCGGCGAACAGCCACCCACGGACAGCCGAACGAGGGCTCCCACCAGGGGAAACAGCGGAGCGGGCAGCCCGAGGGCCACCCGCTCCGAAATCCCTGCCGCGCCCCGGTCAGCGCCGGCGGCGCGCCCCGCCGCGGCCGCCCTCCCGGGCACCCCGGCCGGCCCGCGCGGCCTTCGCCCGCCGAGTGGCGGCCTTCACACCGCCGGGGCTCTCGCCCGCCTCCACCCGGACCACCCGGGTCGAGGTCTCCAGCGTCCCCTCACCGACCGAGATCACCGACCAGCTCACCGCACCCAGCCGGGTCAGTGCCGAGCGCGAGTCCGCGATCTCCTGCTCCGCGGTGTCGCCCTTGAGCGCCAGCATCTGGCCGTACGGGCGCAGCAGCGGCATGCCCCAGCCGGCCAGCCGGTCCAGCGGGGCCACGGCCCGCGCCGTCACGACGTCGACGGCGACCTTGCCGACCATCTCCTCGGCCCGGCCGCGCAGCACGGTGACGTTCTCCAGGCCGAGCTCGCGGACCACCTCCTCCAGGAAGGTCGTCCGCCGCAGCAGCGGCTCCAGGAGCGTCACCGAGACGTCCGGGCGGGCCATCGCCACCGGGATGCCCGGCAGGCCCGCCCCGGAGCCGACGTCGCACAGCGAGGCGTTCGCCGGCAGCAGTTCGGCCAGCACGGCGCAGTTCAGCACATGGCGGTCCCACAGCCGGGGCACCTCCCGCGGGCCGATCAGCCCGCGCTGCACGCCGGCCGTGGCCAGCAGTTCGGTGTACCGCACCGCGACCGGCAGCCGATCGCCGAAGATGCCGCTCGCCGAGGCCGGGGGCTCGCCCGGACCCTCCGCCGCCGCGGCACCGCTCCCCTCCACGCCCTCCGCCGGAGCACCCGCGCCGGGCGCGTCCTCCGACGGCCCGCCCTCGGTCGCCACGCCGTCCGTCTCCATGTCAGCCTCTCCGCTCACCGTATCCACCCCACATCAGGCATCCCATCCTCACGCGGGCCCCGGCCCCGCGCGCAAACCGGGCCGTACGAACCGTCCCCGAAGGGACGACGACCCCGCCCGCACACGGCGGACGGGGTCGCTCGACACGGCACCGGCGTCAGTTCGGCAGCACGACCACGCACCGCTGGGGCTCCTCGCCCTCCGACTCGCTGCGCAGCCCGGCGGCGGCGACGGCGTCGTGCACCACCTTGCGCTCGAACGGGGTCATCGGCTTGAGCTTCACCTGCTCGCCGGTGGACTTCGCCTGCTCGGCGGCCTTGGCACCCAGCGCCGCCAGCTCGGACCGCTTGCGCGCCCGGAAGCCCGCGATGTCCAGCATCAGGCGGCTGCGCTCGCCGGTCTCCCGGTGCACCGCCAGGCGGGTCAGCTCCTGCAGCGCCTCCAGCACCTCGCCGTCCTGGCCGACCAGCCGCTGCAGCGCCCGGTCGGTGCCTTCGCTGACGATCGAGACCAGCGCCCGGTCGCCCTCGACGTCCATGTCGATGTCGCCGTCCAGGTCCGCGATGTCCAGCAGACCCTCCAGGTAGTCGGCGGCGATGTCGCCCTCGCGCTCCAGCCGGGCCACGAGGCCTTCGCCGGACTCCACTCCTGCCTCGACGTCGACGGCGGAGGTGGTGCCTTCCGTCACTGATGGACTCCTTCGGGGATGGGCCCTCGGGTGGGGCCGAGAGGGAAGATCTGGGGCCGCTCGGACCGGCTACGGCCGGTCAGGACTTCTTCTTCGGCCGCTGGCCGCCGCCCTGGCCGCCGCGCTTGGGCTGCTGGCGCGGGCCCGGCTTGCCCGCCGGCTGCTTGGCCGCGGACCGGCCGGCCGGCACCGCGTCCTGCTTGGTGAGGGCCACCGGCTGCTCCCCGGCCGCCGACTCCTCGGCGTGCTCGGCGGTCGCCTGCGCCCCCTGGTGTCCGGCGGCCTGCTGGCGCTGCGCCTTGCTCTGCTTGCGCGGCTGCTGGCGGCGGACCTGCACGGTCTCGGCGACCACGGCCTCGGCGCTCACGGCGGGCTGCTTGTTGCCGCCGGTCAGCGCGGCCACCCAGCCGGCCTTGCGCACGGAGCCGTCCGGGTTGAGCCGGCCGGCCTTCTTCAGGCGCGCCTGGCGCTCGTCCCAGGCCTTCGAGCCCGGCGTCGGGTTGTTGCGGATGACGATCAGCTGCTGGCCCATGGACCAGACGTTGGTGGTCAGCCAGTAGACCAGGACACCGACGGGGAAGTTGATGCCCATCACCGCGAAGATGATCGGGAAGACGTACATCAGCATCTTCTGCTGCTGCATGAACGGCGTCTTGACCGTCAGGTCCATGTTCTTGGTCATCAGCTGGCGCTGGGTGACGAACTGGGACAGCGACATCAGGACGATCATCACGGCGACGACGATCTTGACGCTCAGCTCGCTGCTGCCGAGGAAGGTCGCCGACAGCGGGGCGCCGAAGATGTGCGCCTGCTTGGCGCTGTCGAGCAGCTGCTCGTTGATCACGCCGATCGTCTTGTCGGCGGCGACCGAGGCCAGCACGCCGTAGAGGGCCGTGAAGAACGGGGCCTGCACCAGGATCGGGAGACAGCTCGAGAAGGGGTTGGTGCCCGCCTCCTTGTAGAGCTTCATCATCTCTTCGGACTGGCGCTGCCGGTCGTTCTTGTAGCGCTCCTGGATGGCCTTCATCTTCGGCTGGATCGCCTGCATGGCCCGGGTCGCCTTGATCTGCTTCACGAAGAGCGGGATCAGGCAGATCCGGATGACGACCACCATCGAGACGATCGACAGACCCCAGGCCCAGCCGCCGTCAGGATCGAAGACGTGGCTGTACAGCGAGTGGAACTGGACGATGATCCAGGACACCGCTGTGTAGAGGGGATTCAGGAAGGAGAAGGTCACCGGTCAGGCTCCTTGGACATCAGGATTGGCCACCGGCTCCGGCCCGGCGGTCCCACTCTTCGGGCTCAGCAGATTGCGGACCCGGCGGTGCCACACCGGGTGCTTGCGCGGTGGCACATGGTCGACCCCGCCCGGCGACCAGGGATTGCAGCGCAGGATGCGCCACGCGGTCAGACCGCTCCCCTTGATCGCACCGTGCAGGCGCACCGCCTCGTACCCGTAGTGCGAGCACGAGGGGTAGTAACGGCACACCGGCCCGAGCAGCGGACTGATCGTCCACTGGTAGAGCCTGATCAGCCCCATCAGCAGGTACTTCATCGCCCTGCTCCCGTCGGCGCACTGCCGGTCGGCTCCGCCCGGAGCAACCGCCGCAGCGCCGCGTCCAGGTCGTGTTCGAGATCGAGGTACGACGCCGACCCTGCCGGGGGCAGCGCGCGTACCACTATCAGGCTACCTGCGGGCAGCCGGGGCAGACGCTCACGGACCAGGTGACGAAGCCGACGCTTCACGAGATTCCGCACGACCGCGGATCCCACGGCCTTGCTCACGACGAAACCCGCACGCGCCGAAGGAAGCCCCTCGGCGACGTGCGGGCCACAGTCGCTGTCCCGGTCCGCCCGCCCCGGCCGACCGCCCTCTCTGTCGAGATGGACGACCAGCAGGGGCTTTCCGGCCCGGCGACCGCGTTTCACCGCGGTCGAGAAGTCCTGGCGCCGCCGCAGCCGATTCTCGGAGGGCAGCACGGTCAGAACCTGCGCGCCGGATCAGGCGGACAGGCTGGCGCGGCCCTTGCCACGGCGGGCGGCCAGGATGGCGCGGCCGGCGCGGGTACGCATCCGCAGCCGGAAGCCGTGGGTCTTGGCGCGACGACGGTTGTTCGGCTGGAAGGTGCGCTTGCTCACTCGGGGGCTCCTGAGGTGAATCGTAGGATGACGGGACGTCGCTTGGCCGTCACCGTGCGTCCGCGCGATCTCCCCTTCGCGGGAAATCCGCCCCAACGGCCCAGGTCTGCTGGTGTTGAGGCCATCCACGGCGCCCGTGCTGCGCGCCTCGTGGAAGCGGGTGGACCCGCGGGCATGCGGCAGCGGCCATCGACAACTCGACCTGGTTACGGTACGCGGCGGCGGCCCGGAGGGTCAAACCGGCAGCCCCTGTGCCCGCCGCCCACAGCCTGTGGACAACAACTTGAATCAGCTCTGTCCGCTGACTACCGTTGCAGGACTTGTCGGGTTTGTTCATCGATCGGACCGGCACCCCGAGTCCCCTTGACACCCTCCCCCGCGCCGGAGGCACCCCCGGCCGAAGACCGGGGGGCGGAACGAGAAAGCGTGCACCAGTGGCTGATGTCAACAGCGATCTCGTCCCGCTCTGGGCGAAGGTCGTCGAGCGGCTGGTCAACGACTCCGGGGTCGGGGACAGCGACAAGATGTGGCTGCGCCGCACCCAGCCGATGTGGATGATGCACGACACCGCCCTGCTGGCGGCCCCCAACGAGCGGGCCAAGCAGGTGCTGGAGGGGCGTCTCCTCCCCCAGCTCACCGAGGCGCTCACCTACGAGTTCGCCCGCCCCGTCCGGATCGCCGTCATGGTGGACGCCAATGCGCTGCCCGTCCCGGCCGCGCCCGAGCCGCAGCCGGCCGAGCCGCCGCGCGCACCGGCCGCCGACGAGTGGTCCGACCGCCCGTACCACGGCGAGTCCGCCCCCGAGCGCTACGAGACCACCCGCTACGAGGCCCCACGCCACGAGCAGCACCAGCCCGAGCGGTACGAGCCGCCCCGCTACGAGCAGGCCCCGGCGCCGTACGCCGAGGAGCAGCGCCCGTGGGGCGAGCAGCCCGCCGCACCGGCCGGCTGGGGGCAGCCCGGCTACGAGCAGCCGCCGGCGGCCGCCGAGCAGCACCCCGAGCCGCCGCGGGCGAAGGGCCTGCCGGCGGGCACTCCCGCACAGGGCGACCTCTTCGGCGGCGTGCTCGGCCCGGACCCGTCCGAGGCCCGGCCGCGCTCCGGCGGCGCGGGCCGCCGCACCGCCGCACCCCGGCCGCCCGTTCAGCCGCCCGCGGCCGCCCCGGCACTGCCCGAGCGCACCCCCGCCCCCGGCGTCCCCGCCCCGCCCGGTGCTCCCCCGGCCGGCGGCACCCGGAAGGACGAGCCGGCCCGGCTGAACCCGAAGTACCTCTTCGACACCTTCGTCATCGGCGCGAGCAACCGCTTCGCGCACGCGGCGGCGGTCGCGGTGGCCGAGGCCCCGGCCAAGGCGTACAACCCGCTCTTCATCTACGGCGAGTCCGGGCTGGGCAAGACCCACCTGCTGCACGCCATCGGGCACTACTCGCGCAGCCTCTTCCCGGGCACCCGGGTGCGCTACGTGAGCTCCGAGGAGTTCACCAACGAGTTCATCAACTCGATCCGGGACGGCAAGGCGGACGCGTTCCGCAAGCGGTACCGGGACATGGACATCCTGCTGGTGGACGACGTCCAGTTCCTGGCGAGCAAGGAGTCCACGCAGGAGGAGTTCTTCCACACCTTCAACACCCTGCACAACGCCAACAAGCAGATCGTGCTCTCCTCGGACCGGCCGCCCAAGCAGCTGATCACCCTGGAGGACCGGCTCCGTAACCGCTTCGAGTGGGGTCTGATCACAGACGTCACCCCGCCGGAGCTGGAGACCCGGATCGCGATCCTGCGGAAGAAGGCGATCCAGGAGCAGCTGAACGCGCCGGCCGACGTGCTGGAGTTCATCGCCTCCCGGATCACCCGGAACATCCGCGAGCTGGAGGGCGCACTGATCCGGGTGACGGCCTTCGCCAACCTCAACCGGGCGCCGGTCGACCTGGAGCTCGCCGGGATCGTCCTCAAGGACCTGATCCCCGGCGGCGACGAGGACGCCGGCCCGGAGATCACCGCCCAGGTGATCATGCAGCAGACGGCCGCCTACTTCGGCCTGGGCGTCGAGGACCTCTGCGGATCCTCGCGCAGCCGCGTCCTGGTGACGGCCCGCCAGATCGCCATGTACCTCTGCCGGGAGCTGACGGACCTTTCGCTGCCGAAGATCGGGGCGCAGTTCGGCGGCCGGGACCACACCACGGTGATGCACGCCGACCGGAAGATCCGCTCGCTGATGGCCGAGCGCCGGTCCATCTACAACCAGGTCACCGAGCTGACCAACCGCATCAAGAGCTGACGGCCCCACAGGGATGCTGAAAGCAACCCTGTGGGCATCCGAGGGCCCCGTCGACGGCATCGTCGGCGGGGCCCTCGCCGTACCCCGCCCCGGGGCGCGAGCGGGCGTGCAGGCCGCCACGGAGCGGTCTGCGGCGATCTGCGCCAAGAGGTGTGGACGCCGCCGGGGCCGGGCAGCATCCCGGTGGCGGCGCGAGGGGCGGGAAATGCGCCGAATGGAACATCCGAGCGGCAATTCGAACGGGCTCGGCGCGGGGCGGCGCAATCCACAGGGCGGCGGGGTTTCTCCTTGTCCACAGCCCTGGAGCGCCCCGGTTATCCAGAATTCGTCCACAGGGCTCTCCGGGTTACGCTCTTCCCCTGCAGGTCAGGCGGCTGTGGACTTGTGCACAACAGTTATCCACAGGCTGTGGACAGTTGACACCCCGCCAGTTGGCCGAACGGGTTGTCCACCGGTTGTCCCCAGGAAGCCGACGGTTATCCCCAGGTTCTCCACAGGCTTATCCACAGTTCGACAACTCAGCGCCAATGTTCACCCCCAGGTGTGAAAGGCGTCACGTGATGTTGCCCGGCGCCCGTGGATAACCCGGGCATGATCTGGGGACAGTCCTGGGGATAACCTGTGGATACTCAGCGTGCCCTGTGGGTAACTCTCGGTCATCCACAGCGGGGCCTGGTTTTCCACATCCGCCGTCCACAGCGACTGTGGACAAAATATCGGGCCTGACCTGCGCAAACGGGGTTATCCACGGTTTCCACAGGCCCTACTACTACCGCTACACATAGAGAGCCCGGACCTTGATCAACGGTGGGGCGGGCCGAAATCTGTGGACAACGGATTCCCGACACCTGTTCGGGTTGCTTCCGCCCATCTGCTCCGTCTGTCGGTGGAGTACGTCAGACTGTTCTCGGCAACTGGAAGCCGGGTGGTTGCGCCGGGCGGCCCAGTGCACGCAGACGATCGAGCGCACAGCGCGCAGCAGTGAGCCAGGAGGCGGTTACCGGTGAAGTTCCGGGTGGAGCGTGATGTCCTCGCGGAGGCGGTGGCCTGGGCTGCTCGCAGCCTCCCGGCGCGGCCGCCGGTGCCGGTGCTCGCCGGCCTGCTGCTGACGGCACAGGAGGGCTCGCTGGCCCTCTCCGGCTTCGACTACGAGGTGTCGGCCAGGGTCGAGCTCGAGGCGGACGTCGAGGAGGCGGGCACCGTGCTGGTCTCCGGCCGCCTGCTCAACGACATCTCCCGCAACCTGCCCAACCGCCCGGTGGAGATCTCCACCGACGGCATGCGGGTCAGCGTGGTCTGCGGCAGCTCGCGGTTCACCCTGCCGACCCTGCCCGTGGACGAGTACCCGGCCCTGCCGGCGATGCC
This sequence comes from Kitasatospora sp. NPDC051914, assembly GCF_040680995.1. Classification (NCBI taxonomy): domain Bacteria; kingdom Bacillati; phylum Actinomycetota; class Actinomycetes; order Kitasatosporales; family Streptomycetaceae; genus Kitasatospora; species Kitasatospora sp. NPDC051914. Next base: position 19,423 of record NZ_JBFAXX010000053.1, on the reverse strand, counting down.
CACCGCCACCGGCACGGTCTCCGGCGACGTCTTCGCCTCCGCCGTCAGCCAGGCCGCGGTCGCCGCCGGCCGGGACGACACCCTGCCGGTGCTCACCGGCGTCCGGGTCGAGATCGAGGGCGACCGGATCACCCTGGCCGCCACCGACCGGTACCGCTTCGCCGTCCGCGAGCTGCTGTGGAAGCCCGAGCAGCCGGACATCAGCGCGGTCGCCCTGGTGCCCGCCAAGACCCTGCAGGACATCGCCAAGTCCCTCGGCAGCGGCGACACGGTCTCCATCGCGCTCGCCTCGGGCGGTGCGGGCGAGGGCCTGATCGGCTTCGAGGGCGCCGGCCGCCGCACCACCACCCGGCTGTTGGAGGGCGAGTTCCCGAAGTTCCGCAGCCTCTTCCCGACCGAGTTCTCCGCGGTCGCGGCGATCCAGACGCAGCCGTTCCTGGAGGCGCTCAAGCGCGTCTCGCTGGTGGCCGAGCGCAACACCCCGGTCCGGCTCAGCTTCGAGCAGGGCGTGCTGACCCTGGAGGCCGGCTCCGGCGACGACGCCCAGGCCACCGAGCGGATCGACGCCGATCTCGAGGGCGACGACATCTCGATCGCCTTCAACCCGGGCTACCTGGAGGAGGGCCTCAAGGCCATCGACTCCGCCTTCGCCCAGCTGAGCTTCACCACCCCGACCAAGCCGGCGCTGCTCAGCGGCAAGCCCGCGGTCGACGCCGAGGCGGACGAGGCGTACCAGTACCTGATCATGCCGGTCCGGCTCTCCGGCTGACCGGCGGCCCGCCCTCCACAGGGCGGGCGCATCCGGTCCACAGGCTGTGGACGACGAGGCCTCGCCCGGTCGGCTGCGACCCGGCGGGGCCTCACCCCTGGGCGGCGTAGGCTCAGGGCAGTGCGGCAACGGCGCCGCCGTCTAGGCACGACACCACAGTGAAGGACTTGTCATGGAGCTCGGCCTCATCGGTCTCGGCAAGATGGGCGGCAACATGCGCGAGCGCATCCGCCGCGCCGGCCACACCGTCATCGGCTACGACCGCAACCCGGATCTTGCGGACGTCGACAGCCTCCAGGAGCTCATCAGCAAGCTGCACGGCCCGCGCGTGGTGTGGGTGATGGTCCCGGCCGGCGGCCCGACGCAGGAGACCGTGGAGCAGCTCGCCGAGCTGCTCTCCCCCGGCGACGTGGTGGTGGACGGCGGAAACTCCCGCTGGACGGACGACATCGAGCACGCCGAGCTGCTGGCCGCCAAGGGCATCGGCTTCGTCGACTGCGGCGTCTCCGGCGGCGTGTGGGGTCTGGAGAACGGCTACGCGCTGATGTACGGCGGCGACGCCGAGCACGTCGCGAAGGTGCAGCCGGTCTTCGACGCGCTGAAGCCCGAGGGCGACTTCGGCTCGGTGCACGCGGGCAAGGTCGGCGCCGGCCACTTCGCGAAGATGGTCCACAACGGCATCGAGTACGCGATGATGCAGGCCTTCGCCGAGGGCTGGGAGCTGCTGGAGGCGGCGCCCGAGGTCACCGACGTCCGCGAGGTGTTCCGCAGCTGGCAGGAGGGCACGGTCATCCGTTCCTGGCTGCTCGACCTGGCCGTCCGCGCGCTGGACGACGACGAGCACCTGGCCAAGCTCAAGGGCTGGGCCGCGGACTCCGGCGAGGGCCGCTGGACGGTCGAGGCCGCGATCGACCACGCGGTGCCGCTGCCGGCGATCACCGCCTCGCTGTTCGCGCGCTTCTCCTCCCGCCAGGAGGACTCGCCGCAGATGAAGATGATCGCCGCGCTGCGCAACCAGTTCGGTGGCCACGCGGTCGAGTCGAAGTAGTCCACGGAAGGCGGGCGCAGTCCACCACCATGCATGTCGCGCATCTGTCGCTCGCCGACTTCCGTTCCTACGCCCGGGTCGAGGTGCCCCTCGACCCGGGCGTCACCGCGTTCGTCGGGCCCAACGGCCAGGGCAAGACCAACCTGGTCGAGGCGATCGGCTACATCGCGACGCTGGGCAGCCACCGGGTGGCCACCGACGCCCCGCTGATCAGGCTCGGCGCGGAGCGGGCGGTCGTCCGCTGCTCGATCGTGCGGGAGCAGCGGAACACGCTGGTCGAGCTGGAGATCACCCCGGGCAAGGCCAACCGGGCGCGGATCAACCGCTCCGACAACGTCCGCCCGCGGGACGTGCTGGGGCTGCTGCGGACGGTGCTGTTCGCACCGGAGGACCTCGCCCTGGTGAAGGGCGACCCGGGGGAGCGGCGGCGCTTCCTCGACGAGCTGCTGACCGCGCGGGCACCGCGCCTGGCCGGTGTCCGGCAGGACTACGAGCGGGTGCTGAAGCAGCGAAACGCCCTGCTCAAGACGGCCGCGATGGCCCGCAGGGCGGGCGGCGGCAAGGGGGCCGACCTCTCCACCCTGGAGATCTGGGACGGCCACCTGGCGCGGGCCGGCGCCGAACTGACGGCCTTCCGGCTGCAGCTGGTCGCGGCGCTGCAGCCGCTGGTGTCGGAGGCGTACCGGCAGCTGGCGCCCGGCGGGGGAGAGACGGTGCTGGAGTACCGCAGCTCCTTCGAGGGGGCGCTGCCGACCAGCCGGGAGCAGGCCGAGGAGCAGTTGCTGGCGGCACTGCAGGCCGTCCGCAAGCAGGAGATCGAGCGCGGTGTGACCCTGGTCGGCCCGCACCGGGACGAGCTGGTGCTGCGGCTCGGCCCGCTGCCGGCGAAGGGGTACGCGAGCCACGGGGAGTCCTGGTCGTTCGCGCTGGCACTGCGGTTGGCCTCGTACGAGCTGCTGAAGGCGGACGGCGGCGAGCCGGTGCTGATCCTGGACGACGTGTTCGCGGAGCTGGACGCCCGCCGGCGGGACCGGCTCGCGGAGCTGGTGGCCGACGGCGAGCAGGTCCTGGTGACGGCGGCGGTGGCGGAGGACGTCCCGAAGGCGCTGGCAGGGGCGCGCTTCGGCGTCTCCGAGGGCACGGTCGCCCGGCTCGATCCCTGACCGCGCTGTTCCCCGCGCCCCTGGCGGGTGGTCCGTTGCGTACCCTGGAAGGCTCATCCGTTGCCGGGATCGAGGGAGAGCCGCGCCATGAGCGAGACGCCGCAGCCGTCGGGGGTGGATCTCGCCCGGGTCGCCCTGCGGGCGGCCAAGGAGCAGGCGCGGCAGCGCGGCGAGCAGGTCAGCCAGAAGCGCGAGGCGAAGCGGCACGGTCTGCGCAGCGGAGCGCGTGCGGACGGCCGCGACCCGGTGCCGCTGGGGGCTGCGCTGAATCGTTTGATCACGGAACGGGGTTGGGAGGCGCCGGCCGCGGTCGGCGGGGTGATGGGCCGCTGGCCGCAGATCGTGGGCCCGGACATCGCGGCGCACTGTGTTCCCAAGCAGTTCGACGAGGCCGAGGCCGTGCTGACCGTGCAGTGCGACTCGACCGCATGGGCCACCCAACTCAGACTCCTGGCAAGGCAGTTGGTGGCGAGACTGAACCACGAGCTGGGGCACGGCACGGTCCGGGTGATCAAGGTGCTGGGTCCGGACGCCCCGCGGCGGGGGTACGGCCGGCTGCGCGCGCCGGGCAGTCGGGGACCGGGTGACACCTGGGGCTGACGGGATCACCCGGAGTGAACGAATCCGGAACGCCTGGCGGCCCGCGTAGGGGCTCTGAGCCCCCCTGTCGAGTATCGGGACATGTGCGGAGGGGATTCAGGGCGGCACATCTGCCCTCAGGGGCTGCCAAACGCCCGTCTCTGTCAGTCGTACCGGTAGACTGAAGTGCAAACGCTGTTGCTCGCAGCAACCGAGTCGAAACGCCGTGGTCGCAGACCCGCCCGACGATGGGCGGGGATGCGGCCCGCGCTGTGCCAGAGAGGGCGCTTCGTGGCCGATTCCGGCAATCCCAGCCAGACCAATGAATCCATCGACCCGGCGACCGGGAAGTCCTACGACGCCAACGCCATCCAGGTGTTGGAGGGTCTGGACGCCGTCCGCAAGCGCCCGGGCATGTACATCGGCTCGACCGGTGAGCGCGGCCTGCACCACCTGGTGTACGAGGTCGTGGACAACTCCGTCGACGAGGCGCTGGCCGGGCACGCGGACACCATCGGCGTGACGATCCTCCCCGACGGCGCGGTCCGGGTGGTCGACAACGGGCGCGGCATTCCCGTCGGCATCGTGCCGGGGCAGGAGAAGCCCGCGGTCGAGGTCGTCCTCACGGTGCTGCACGCGGGCGGCAAGTTCGGCGGCGGCGGCTACGCCGTCTCCGGCGGTCTGCACGGCGTCGGCGTCTCGGTCGTCAACGCGCTGTCGACGCGTCTCGCGGTCGAGATCCACACGGACGGCCACCGCTGGACCCAGGACTACAAGATGGGCGCGCCGACCGCCCCGCTCGACCGGCACGAGGCCACGGAGCGCACCGGCACCAGCGTCACGTTCTGGGCCGACCCGGACATCTTCGAGACCACGGTCTACTCCTTCGAGACGCTCTCGCGGCGCTTCCAGGAGATGGCGTTCCTCAACAAGGGCCTGACCATCTCGCTGACCGACGAGCGTCCCGAGCACCACGACGACGAGGGCAACCCGCTCTCCGTCACCTACCGGTACGACGGCGGCATCGCCGACTTCGTGGCGCACCTCAACTCCCGCAAGGGCGAGCCGGTCCACCCGTCCGTCATCGACTTCGAGGCCGAGGACAAGGACCGGACGATCTCCGTCGAGGTCGCCATGCAGTGGAACGCCTCGTACAGCGAGGGCGTGTACTCCTTCGCCAACACCATCCACACCCACGGCGGCGGCACCCACGAGGAGGGCTTCCGCGCCGCGCTGACCGGTCTGGTGAACCGCTACGCGCGCGACAAGAAGCTGCTCCGCGAGAAGGACGACAACCTCTCCGGCGAGGACATCCGCGAGGGCCTGACCGCGATCATCTCGGTCAAGCTCGGCGAGCCGCAGTTCGAGGGCCAGACCAAGGACAAGCTCGGCAACACCGAGGCCAAGACCTTCGTGCAGAAGGTCGTCAACGAGCACCTCGCCGACTGGCTGGACCGCAACCCCAACGAGGCCGCGGACATCATCCGCAAGTCCATCCAGGCCGCCAGCGCCCGCGTCGCCGCCCGCAAGGCCCGCGACCTGACCCGCCGCAAGGGCCTGCTGGAGACCGCCTCGCTGCCGGGCAAGCTCTCCGACTGCCAGTCCAAGGACGCGGCGGAGTGCGAGATCTTCATCGTCGAGGGCGACTCGGCCGGCGGCTCCGCCAAGCAGGGCCGCGACCCGCGCACCCAGGCGATCCTCCCGATCCGCGGCAAGATCCTCAACGTCGAGAAGGCGCGGATCGACAAGGTGCTGCAGAACACCGAGGTCCAGGCGCTGATCTCGGCCTTCGGCTGCGGCATCCAGGAGGACTACGACGCCGAGAAGCTGCGGTATCACAAGATCGTCCTGATGGCCGACGCCGACGTCGACGGCCAGCACATCCGCACCCTGCTGCTCACCCTGCTGTTCCGCTTCATGCGGCCGCTGGTGGAGGCCGGGTACGTCTACCTGGCCATGCCCCCGCTGTACAAGATCAAGTGGGGCAAGGACGACTTCGAGTACGCCTACTCCGACCGCGAGCGCGACGCCGTGATCGCAGCCGGCGTCGAGGCCGGCCGCCGCCTCCCCAAGGACGACGCCATCCAGCGCTTCAAGGGTCTCGGCGAGATGAACGCCGAGGAGCTCCGGGTCACCACCATGGACCCGGCCCACCGCCTGCTGCTGCAGGTGACCCTGGAGGACGCCGCCCGCGCCGACGACCTGTTCTCCGTCCTCATGGGCGAGGACGTCGAGGCCCGCCGCTCCTTCATCCAGCGCAACGCCAAGGACGTCCGCTTCCTGGACGTGTGATCCCCTTCGGGATTCCACGGACCAGTCACGCGTGAAAGGAAACTGACCACCAGTGGTCGACGACAACCGTCCGGACGGCGACGAGACTCCGGAGAACACCGAGGCCCAGGGCGCCCTGCGGATCGAGCCGATCGAGCTCGAGACGGAGATGCAGCGCTCCTACCTCGACTACGCGATGAGCGTCATCGTCAGCCGTGCCCTGCCCGAGGTCCGCGACGGCCTCAAGCCGGTGCACCGGCGCGTGCTCTACGCGATGTACGACGGCGGCTACCGGCCCGAGAAGGGCTACTACAAGTGCGCCCGCGTCGTCGGCGACGTCATGGGCAACTACCACCCGCACGGCGACTCGTCGATCTACGACACCCTGGTGCGCCTCGCCCAGCCGTGGTCGATGAGGATGCCGCTGGTCGACGGCAACGGCAACTTCGGCTCCCCGGGCAACGACCCGGCCGCGGCGATGCGCTACACCGAGTGCAAGATGATGCCGCTGGCCATGGAGATGATGCGCGACATCGACGAGGAGACCGTCGACTTCGCGCCCAACTACGACGGCCGCTCGCAGGAGCCGGGCGTCCTGCCCTCCCGCATCCCCAACCTGCTGATCAACGGTGCCACCGGCATCGCGGTCGGCATGGCCACCAACATCCCGCCGCACAACCTCCGCGAGGTCGCCTCCGGCGCCCTGTGGTCCCTGGAGCACCCCGAGGCCACCAACGAGGAGCTGCTGGAGGCCCTGATCGAGCGGATCAAGGGCCCCGACTTCCCCACCGGCGCGCTGATCGTCGGCCGCCGGGGCATCGAGGACGCCTACCGCACCGGCCGCGGCTCCATCACCATGCGCGCGGTCGTCGAGGTCGAGGAGATCCAGGGCCGCCAGTGCCTGGTCATCACCGAGCTGCCCTACCAGGTCAACCCGGACAACCTCGCGCTGAAGATCGCCGACCTGGTGAAGGACGGCCGGATCGCCGGCATCGCCGACGTCCGCGACGAGTCCTCCTCGCGCACCGGCCAGCGCCTGGTCATCGTGCTCAAGCGCGACGCGGTCGCCAAGGTCGTGCTCAACAACCTGTACAAGCACACCGACCTGCAGACCAACTTCGGCGCCAACATGCTCGCCCTGGTCGACGGCGTGCCCCGCACCCTCTCGCTGGACGCCTTCATCCGGCACTGGGTGGCCCACCAGATCGAGGTCATCGTCCGCCGGACGACCTTCCGGCTGCGCAAGGCCGAGGAGCGCGCCCACATCCTGCGCGCCCTGCTCAAGGCCCTCGACCAGATCGACGCGGTCATCGCGCTGATCCGGGCCTCGGAGAGCGCCGACGCCGCCCGCACCGGCCTGATGGGCCTGCTCCAGATCGACGAGCTGCAGGCCAACGCCATCCTCGAGATGCAGCTGCGCCGCCTCGCCGCCCTGGAGAGCGCCCGCATCCTCAGCGAGCACGACGAGCTGCAGGCGAAGATCAACGAGTACAACCAGATCCTCGCCTCCCCCGTCCGCCAGCGCGGGATCGTCTCCGAGGAGCTCACCGCGATCGTCGAGAAGTACGGCGACGAGCGCCGCTCCACCCTCATCCCCTCCGACGGCGACCTCTCCATCGAGGACCTCATCGCCGAGGAGGACATCGTCGTCACCATCACCCGCGGCGGCTACGTCAAGCGCACCCGCTCCGACCTGTACCGCTCGCAGAAACGCGGCGGCAAGGGCGTGCGCGGCGCCCAGCTCAAGCAGGACGACATCGTCGACCACTTCTTCGTGACGACGACCCACAACTGGATCCTGTTCTTCACCAACAAGGGCCGGGTCTACCGGGCCAAGGGCTACGAGCTGCCGGACGCCGGCCGCGACGCCCGCGGCCAGCACGTCGCCAACCTGCTCGCCTTCCAGCCCGAGGAGCACATCGCCCAGGTCATGGCGGTGCGCACCTACGAGGACAAGCCCTACCTCGTCCTCGCCACCCGGGCCGGCCTGGTCAAGAAGTCCCCGCTGAAGGACTACGACTCCCCCCGTTCCGGCGGCCTGATCGCGATCAACCTGCGCCAGGACGACGAGGGCCGGGACGACGAGCTCATCGGCGCCGAGCTGGTCTCCGCCGAGGACGACCTGTTGCTGATCTCCCGCAAGGCCCAGTCCATCCGCTTCACCGCGACGGACGAGGCGCTGCGCCCGATGAGCCGCGCCACCTCCGGCGTGAAGGGCATGGCGTTCCGCGAGGACGACGAACTCCTCTCGATGAACGTCATCCGGCCGGGTACCTTCGTCTTCACGGCCACCGACGGCGGCTACGCCAAGCGGACGTCGGTCGACGAGTACCGTGTGCAGGGACGCGGTGGCTTCGGCATCAAGGCGGCGAAGATCGTCGAGGGCCGGGGCTCGCTGGTCGGCGCCCTGGTCGTCGAGGGCAGCGACGAGATCATGGCCATCACCCTGTCGGGCGGTGTGATCCGCACCAGGGTTTCCGAGGTCCGTGAAACCGGACGTGACACCATGGGCGTCCAACTGATCAACCTCGGAAAGCGCGACGCGGTCGTGGGCATGGCCCGCAACGCGGAGGCGGAGGACGAGGACACCGTGGAGGACGAGGCCGGCGAGGCCGAGGCCGCCACGGACACGACGACGGCGGACGGCGCGGCCGACCAGGCCTGACCGCACGTCCTGGCGGCCGGTGCAGCCCTCCCCCGAGGGCCGCGCCGGTCGCCGACCGGCAGCGGCCGCCCGGCCGCTGCCGGTACGGAGACGATGACCGGGCGGCGGCGGCCGCCCGGGAGGGAACGGCGGGAGGACGAGGGTGAGTGGAGCCACGGGCGGTGCGGGAGGTGCCGCCGGCGGAGCGCAGGGCGCCGCGCAGGGCGGTGCGCCCTACGGCGGCGTGCCGCAGCCGCCGGCCGAGCACCCGGCCGCATCCACCTCGCTGATGCCCCCCGTCGCCTCGGCCGGCCAGCCCGGTGCCGGCGGTCCCGGCTTCGGCGCCGGCGGCACGCCGCCCGGTGCCCCGCCCGCGCCGGCGAGCCCGCCGTCCGCCGGCGGGTACTCCCAGCCGACCACCTACGCCAAGGGCCAGCCCACGCCGGCCCGCGGCACCCGGGTGCCGGGCGGCCAGTCCGGCTCCGCGGCCCGCCGCCCCGCAGCCCCCGGTGCCGGCACCGGCGCCGCCGGCGGCCGCGTCCGCAAGGCCCGCCTGCGGATCGCCAAGGCCGACCCGTGGTCGGTGATGAAGGTCAGCTTCCTGCTGTCGCTCGCCGTCGGCGTGATCATCATCGTCGCCACCGCGGTGCTGTGGATCGTCCTCAACATGCTCGGCGTCTTCGACTCGCTCGGCGGCACCCTGAAGGACGTCACCGGCTCGGACTCCTCCGCCGGCTTCGACCTGATGGAGTACATCGGCTTCGGCCGGGTGATGGTCTTCACCACCCTGATCTCCATCGTCGACGTGGTGCTGATGACGGCGCTGGCCACCCTCTCGGCGTTCATCTACAACACCGCCGCCGGCTTCACCGGCGGCATCGAGCTCACCCTCGCCGAGGAGGACTGAGCGCACCCCGCACGCTGACACCCGGTCAACTCCCGGGAACAGACGGGCCCCGACGGCTGTTGCAGCTGTCGGGGCCCGCTGGCATCCGGGTGACAGCCGCGGCCGCCCCGGCGCGCCGGACGGCCTTCCGGTGCCCGGCGGCGGTTGGCTGTGGCGGTGCCGGGGGCGCCCGGACTGTCCGGTATGGCTGCTCGGAGGTGTCTGATGGCCGAGATCGCGACGGAACTCGTCGACGCGGTGGAAGCACTGCTCGGCGCCGGTGTCCCGGTGCGCATCACGGCCTGGGACGGCAGCACCGCCGGCCCGCCCGGCGCCCCCGGCATCGTCCTGCGCAACCGCCGCGCCCTGCGCCGCCTGCTCTGGCAGCCCGGCGAGCTCGGCCTCGCCCGCGCCTACGTCTCCGGGGACCTCGACGTCGCCCCGGACACCGACCTCTACGAGGTCCTCTCCGCCGTCGGCCGGTTCGGCGAGCGGCCCGACCTCCACCACCCGGGCCTGCGCGACGCCTTCGGCCCCGCGGGCCGCCGTGCCCTGCACACGGCCCTGCGGGCGGGCGCTGTGGGCCCGCAGCCCGCTGCCCCGCCGGAGGAGGTCCGCACCGGCCGCGGGCGCGCCCACAGCCGCGGGCGGGACCGCGCCGCGATCAGCCACCACTACGACGTCGGGAACGACTTCTACCGCCTCGTCCTCGGTCCGACCATGGTGTACTCCTGCGCCTACTGGGCGCCCGGGGCGAAGAGCCTGGAGGCCGCCCAGGAGGCCAAGCTCGACCTCATCTGCCGCAAGCTCGGCCTGCGGCCCGGGATGCGGCTGCTCGACGTCGGCTGCGGCTGGGGCTCCCTGCTGATCCACGCGGCCCGCCACTACGGCGTGACCGCGGTCGGCGTCTCCATCTCCACCGAGCAGGTGGACCTCGCCCGCAGCCGGGTCGCCGAGGCCGGCCTGGCCGACCGGGTCGAGGTCCGCCTGCAGGACTACCGGGAGATCTCCGACGGGCCCTTCGACGCCGTTTCCAGCATCGGCATGGCCGAGCACGTCGGGGCCGTCCAGTACCTCACCTACGCCCGCGGCCTGTACGGGCTGCTGGCCCCCGGCGGGCGGCTGCTCAACCACCAGATCTCCCGCCGCCCCGACCGCCCCGGCGAGCCGTACGTCCCCAGCCCCTTCATCGACCGGTACGTCTTCCCCGACGGCGAGCTCGCCCCGGTGGGCAGCACCGTCGGCCTGCTGGAGGAGGCCGGCTTCGAGGTGCGGGACGTCGAGTCGCTCCGCGAGCACTACGCGCTGACCCTGCGCGAGTGGGTGGCCAACCTCCAGGCGCACTGGTCCGCCGCCGCGGAGCTGGCCGGCCGCGGCCGCGCCCGGGTGTGGCGGCTGTACATGGCGGCCTCCGCGGTGGCCTTCGAGGAGAACCGCATCGGCGTCAACCAGGTGCTCGCCGTCCGCACCACCGACGCCGGTGCCAGCGGCCTCCCGGCCACCCGCGACGAATGGCTCGCACAGGCCCGCCACAGCTCCGACCGGCCCCGTTCGGCGGAGCCCGCGGATACGGATTTGGGGGATCGGCCGTCGGTCCGCTAATCTTTCAGTGCGGCAAGGGGCTATAGCTCAGACGGTTAGAGCGCTTCCCTGATAAGGAAGAGGCCACAGGTTCAAGTCCTGTTAGCCCCACCTGCCAGAAGGGCCCGGATGACTCGTCATCCGGGCCCTTCTGTTTGGCCGTTGCGCCCGTCGTTTACGACAGTGGCTCCTGATGGCCCATGACCCACGTAACTGAATTCAGTACGTGGGTAGTGATCCACATCACCCCCTCTCGTCCATTGATCGCATCGCGCAGTTCGGCACCCGGCTTCACGTCACCACCCGCGTGGTCGCCGACCACGTCGAGGTCGGCGGGCGCGCGATCGACGCAGTTGTCCACAGGTGCCGCCCCGGGCTTGTGGACAGCGGGACGAAGATTGTCCACAGTCAGGCAAACGACCAGGTCAGATCGGGCTTCGTTGTGCAGCCTGACCCGAATGGCGGATGGCGCACGGCGCTCTGTCCGCGCCGTGCGGTACTCGACATCGCGATGCTTCTGCCGAGGCCGGTGAGCGGCTCTCCGCCCGTGAGCGGCCGCGCAGACGGGGCCCGGCCGCTGACCCTGGACCTTCCGTCCCGTGGCGGGCAGGCTTGTCCCCGCGGGACGGAAGGAGGCCGGTGTGGCGATCTTCTGGGCGATGAGCCTGCCGGGGCTGGTCTGTGCGCTGGTCGTGCTGGCCCTGGTGGACCAGCTGGCCCTGCGGGCGCGCCGGGCGGGCCGGCTTCCGTGGCGCGGCTCCGGCCGCGAGGGCCAGATCTCCGCAACCGGCTTCGAGCAGCTGCACGCGCAGTTCGCCGTGGGCAAGCACCACGAGCTGGAGCAGCGCACCACGACCCTGATGCTCAGGGACGAGGAGGGCGACGGCGCGCCGCCGCGCGGTGGCGTCGACCTGCAGCGCGGGACGGCCGTGCCGCCCGTCCGGGGTCCGGTGCCAACCGGGCACGGGGACGGCCGGGTTGGACGCGGTGGCGGCCCGCTCGGAAGCGGGTTACCGGTGTGTATCATCGGCCGCAGGGCGGTCTGTCGGCCCGACCGCTCGTAGGTGCTCGTACATCCGATCTGCAAGAAGGACGAGGTCCCGCGGTGAAGAAGCTTCTCCTGGTCGCCCTGGTCGCCCTCGGCGGCTTCTTTGTCTACCGTCAGGTCCAGGCGGACCGCGCCGAGCAGGACCTGTGGACCGAGGCCACCGACCCGGTCCCGGCCGGTCGCTGAGACTCCGGACGATCTTCGTCGGCCCTGTCCCGGCCCGCCGGGACGGGACCGACCGGCGGCCCGCTCAAGATTTCCTTCGGGAGCGGGTACGCTAGTGCGCAGCGCACGGCTTCGTGTGCTGTTGCTGGGGCTTTAGCTCAGTTGGTAGAGCGCTGTCTTTGCATGGCAGATGTCAGGAGTTCGAATCTCCTAAGCTCCACACGCGGATCGGCCGCTGACCTGGGATCAGGTCGGCGGCCGATCGTCGTTTCCGGGCCCGTGCCGTCCGTCGTCCGTGTCGTCCGTCGGGGGAGCGCGCCCGGTCAGTGCGGCTTGCGCGGGTCGTGCGGCTTCGGCCGGTCGGTGTCCGGCCGGTCGGTGTCCGGCCGGCTCGACGACGGGCCGGGCTTGGGGGCGGCGTCGTCGGGCTGCTGCTCGTGCGGGACGGAGCCGTTCACCGGGGCGTCGGACGCGGTCGGGATCGTGCTGCCGGGGGAGGTGTCCGCCTCGGCGGCCCCGGTGGCGGTGTCGTCCTGGGCGTCGTCCGCGTCGGCCGGCGGCTCGACCAGCCACTCGGGGTTGTTCTGCTTGCGCCACCACTGCCAGGCGAAGACGCCCGCGCCGATCGCGACGACACCGGTCACCGCGAGGCCGGTCGCCCAGCCGCTGCGGTTCTCCTTCTTGATGTTCTTGGCCGCGAGGTCGCTGATCTCGGCCGCGGTGACGTGGCCGTGCAGGGCGGTGAGCGCCGCCGCGCCGCGCACCTGCGCCTCGTGGGCGACCGGGACGACGGTGGCCTTGGCGCCGGTGTACGCGTCGCTGACCTTGGGGCCGAGGGTCGTCCTGGCCTGGTCGGCGGCCTTGCCCGCACTGATCTTGGCCGCCAGGGCGGCCTCCTGGGCGCGGTGGACGGCCTTCAGGGTGCTCTGCTGCGCACCGGGGGGCAGTGCGGAGAAGGCCTGCTCCAGCTGCGGTGCGACGTGCTTGGCGTACTGGATGCGGGCGGCCTGGGCCGCCTGGGTGGCGCCGGTGCGGGCCTGTGCACCGGCCGCCGCGGCCTTCGGCCCGAGCGCCTCGATGGCCGGGCCGAAGCGCAGCCTGGCTTCGTCCGCGTAGTGGAGGGCGGCGTCCTTGGCAGTGGCGGCGTAGACGGCGGCGGCCTCCTTGCTCCAGCCGGTGTTTTCGCGCGCTGAGTCCAGACGGGTCACGGGCTTCTCCTCTTCGGTGGCGTCCGGTATGCACATTTCCACCTCTTTCGAGATCATGCATCCCGTTATGGCGAGAGGCACGCCGGGCTGAGCCGTCCGCGGGGCCGTGGGATGATTCCGGTGTTGATCGAGACTGGAGAGAAGGAGGGCAACCGTGGCCCAGGAACTGACTGCCACCCTGAAGACGAACCACGGCGACATCGTGATCGCGCTCTTCCCGAACCACGCCCCGAAGACGGTGGCGAACTTCGTGGAGCTCGCCGAGGGCACCCGTGAGTGGGCGGACCCGGACACCGGCAAGAAGGAGGCGAAGCCGCTGTACGACGGCACCGTCTTCCACCGGGTGATCAGCGGGTTCATGATCCAGGGCGGGGACCCGCTCGGCAACGGCACCGGTGGCCCCGGTTACAAGTTCGCCGACGAGTTCCACCCGGACCTCGCGTTCACCAAGCCGTTCCTGCTCGCGATGGCCAACGCCGGCCCGGGCACCAACGGCTCGCAGTTCTTCATCACGGTCGAGCCGACCACCTGGCTGACCCGCAAGCACACCATCTTCGGCGAGGTCGCCGACGCGGCCAGCCAGGACGTCGTCAAGAAGATCGCCGCCGTGGCGACCGACCGCAACGACCGCCCGCTGCAGCCCGTCGTGATCGAGTCCGTGGAGATCACCCGGGGCTGACGCGCCCGCAGTAGCCTGGACGGTCCCGGTGGTGCCCCGCAGGGGCGGCCGCCGGGACCTGTCGCGCGAGGAGGGAATCCCGGATGCTCCCGGACGAGCCCGTACGTCCCACGCCCGAGGGCACGGCGCAGCTGCCCGGCTGCTACCGGCATCCCGAGCGGGAGACCGGGGTGGCCTGCTCGCGCTGCGGCCGGCCGATCTGCCCGGACTGCATGGTGAGTGCCTCGGTGGGCTTCCAGTGCCCGGAGTGCGTGCGGGGCGGGGCTGCCGAGTCGCGGCCGACCAGGACGCGGTTCGGCGGCCTGCCGACGGCGGACGGTGCGCTGGTCACCAAGGTGCTGATCGGGCTGAACCTGCTCGTCTTCCTGGTGACCGAGTACCTGAGCCCCGAATGGGGCGTCCGGCTGGCGATGCTCAGCGGGACCAGCTTCGGCGGCGTCCCGGTGCGCTACGGCGTGGCGCAGGGACCCGAGGAGTGGTACCGGCTGCTGAGCGCGGTCTTCGTGCACTCCGGGCCGTTCCACGTGCTGATGAACATGATCTCGCTGTGGGTGCTGGGGCCGCAGCTGGAGCGGGTGCTGGGGCGGGCGCGCTATCTCGCGCTCTACCTGCTCTCCGGCCTGGCGGGCAACGCCTTCGCGTACGTGGTGACCGGGGGCAACGTCTTCTCGGTGGGCGCGTCCGGGGCGATCTTCGGCCTGCTGGGTGCGACGGCCGTGCTGTTCCGGGTGACCCGGACGCCGCTGGGGCCGGTGATCGCCCTGCTGGTGTTCAACCTGGTGATCACCTTCTCGGTGTCGGCGATCGACTGGCGGGCGCACGTCGGCGGGCTGATCGCGGGCGCGGTCACGGGCGCCGGGCTGATGTACGCGCCGAGGGCGCACCGGAACCTCGTCCAGGGGCTGACGATGGCCGGCGTGCTGGCCGTGGTGGTGCTGCTGGTGGCCCTGCAGACGGCCAGTCTGGCGGCCTGAGGACGGCCTGAGGACGGCCTGGGGACGGCCTGGTGCAGGCGGGTTGTCCACAGCGCGCGCAGCGTTGTGCACAGCGGGTGCAGGTGCCGGGCCGCGGACACTGCGTCTACGCGCGTCTTACTGGTGGAATTGCCGGTCGCGCGGAATGCGCAGGGGCGTGTGGACGGAATCCACGAGCAGGTTATCCACAGGCTGGGGCGAGTTTTCCCCAGTGTGGATAACCGTGTGGATAAACGTACGATCGGCCGCCGGCGGGGCAGCGAAACGCCGCCCCGGACCGAGCCGGGGCGGCGATGGCAGGAGCGCGGCTGCCGGGGCCGCTACTTCCACTGCGTGGAGACGCCGAATCCCGCCGCGATGAAGCCGAAACCGACCAGGATGTTCCAGTTGCCCCAGCTGCTGATCGGCCAGTCGCCGCTCGTCACGTAGTAGGTGACGATCCACACCAGTCCGATCAGGAACATCGCCAGCATCAGCGGGGCGACCCAGCCGCGGCCGGAGCTGATCTTCACGGCGGTGGTGGCCGGCGGCGTGTAGTCGGCCTTCTTCCGGACTCGGGACTTCGGCACGAGTGGCTCTCCTGTCGATGCGCTGTGACCGCGCGGTGTGCAGCGGAGCGGGGCGGCTGTGGGGGCCGGTCCGTACGTGAGACGTGCTCCGCACATGCCACCGGCGTCCGTTAGCGTAGTGGTTCGCCGGGTCTGAAGGAGATAAGGGTACGGTGCCTAATTCCATGATTCCCCCTTCTCCGGCAGTTCGCCGCCCCTCGCGCATCCGAATTGTCGGCCGTGCCCTGACCTGCACCGTTTTTGCGCTGGCCGGACTGCTCTTCTACATCAGCGCCCGGACCGCCCAGGGCACCGACCTGCGCACCGACGACTCCCTGCTGCGGCTCAGCGACGTCATACAGCAGCGCAGCACCCAGAACCAGGAGATCCAGGCGCAGATCGGCGAGCTGCACGACCGGGTGGACGGGCTGGCCGGCGTCCAGAGCCAGAACCCCTCCGACACCGCCCTGCTCGGCAGCCTGGAGCGCAGCGCCGGCCTCGAACCGCTGCGCGGCCCCGGTCTCACCGTCACCCTCAACGACGCCCCGCCCAACGCCACCGCCCGCATCGCCGGGGTGCCCGAGCCCGGCGTCAACGACCTGGTCATCCACCAGCAGGACATCCAGGCCGTGGTCAACGCCCTCTGGCGCGGCGGTGCCGAGGGCATCCAGGTCATGGATCAGCGGCTGATCGCCACCAGCGCGGTGCGCTGCGTCGGCAACACCCTGCTGCTCCAGGGCCGCGTCTACTCCCCGCCGTACGTCGTCAAGGCGGTCGGGAAGACGGACGCCCTCCGCTCGGCGCTGAACGCCGACCCCACCATCGAGAACTACCTGCAGTACGTCGCCGCGTACGGCCTCGGCTGGAAGGTCCAGGAGAGCAACGACCTCACCGTCCCCGGCTACCAGGGCTCGGTGGATCTCGGCCCGGCCGGCAGCCGTTAGAGGGGGAGGAGGGCGATCGGCGGCGTGCCCCGGCGGCACGGCGTCTACGCTTGACCCGACCCGAACCCGAGGAGCTCGATGTACGGCTGGATCTGGCGCCACCTGCCGGGGCCCACCCCGGTCCGCGCGATCATCTCGCTGCTGCTCGTCGTCGGGGCGGTCTACGTCCTGTTCCAGTACGTCTTCCCGTGGGCCGAACCGCTGCTGCCCTTCGGCGACGTCACGGTGGAGGACGGCGGCGCCGGCTGACCGCCCGCCGCTCCCCGTCCCAGCCCGATCCGCACCCGGACCCCTCCAGGAGAAGCCCCGCATGAGCTCGGCCGGCTCGCCCCGCATCCTCGTGGTCGACAACTACGACAGTTTCGTCTTCAACCTCGTCCAGTACCTCTACCAGCTGGGTGCCACCTGCGAGGTGGTGCGCAACGACGAGGTGACCGTCGAGCACGCCGTGCGCCGCGCCGGCGACGCGGGCTTCGACGGGGTGCTGCTCTCCCCCGGTCCGGGCACCCCGGAGGAGGCCGGCGTCTGCGTCGACATGGTGCACCACTGCGCGTCGATCGGCCTGCCGGTGTTCGGCGTGTGCCTCGGTCTGCAGTCGATCGCCGTGGCGTACGGCGCCGTCGTCGGCCGGGCTCCGGAGCTGCTGCACGGCAAGACCTCGCTGGTCGAGCACGAGGACGGCGGCGTCTTCGAGGGGCTGCCCTCGCCGCTGACCGCCACCCGCTACCACTCGCTGGCCGTCGAGCCGGGCACCGTGCCGGACGGCCTGGTGGTGACCGCGCGCACCGAGAGCGGTGTCATCATGGGCCTGCGCCACCGGGAGCTGCCGGTCGAGGGCGTGCAGTTCCACCCGGAGTCGGTGCTCACCGAGGGAGGTCACCGGATGCTCGCCAACTGGCTCGCCGAGTGCGGGTTCCCGGAGGCCGTCGGGCGCTCCCGCGGGCTCGCCCCGGTGATCGGCCGGAGCTGACCGGGTGACCGCCGTACGCCCGGAGGGGGGCGCGCAGCCGGGCCGGGGGGAAGACGAGTGGGGCGTGTACGAGCCCGCTCCCCCCGAGGCCCCGTCCTGGCCCGCCGCGGCGCCGCACACGGCCGCCGCAGACACCGCTGCTCCCGAGGCCGGGCAGAGCGCCGCACAGGGCGCCGGGCAGGGTGCCTGGCCGCTCGACGACCGGACGATGCAGCTGCGGACGGTGCCCGAGCCCGCCGCCCCGCTGCCCGGCCCGGGGACGGCGCCCGTCGCCGAGCCGCAGGGCCGCGCCGAGCGCCGCCGGGCGGCCGCCGGGCTGGGCGCCCCGGGCACCGGCAGGCGCCGGGCCTCCGGCCGCCAGGCCGCGCCCAAGGTACGGCCCCGGGAGAAGAAGCGGGTCGTGGTCGCCCGGGCCGTCGGCGAACTCTTCATCACGCTGGGCCTGGTGATGCTGCTCTTCGTCGCCTACCAGCTGTGGTGGACCAACGTGCAGGCCGACGCCTCGGCCAGCGCCGCGGGGGACCGGCTGGAGCAGCAGTGGAACAGCGCCCCGCAGCCGACCGCGCCCGTCACCCCCGGTGCCCCGCCTGCCGGGCAGTTCGAGCCCGGCAGGGGCTTCGCGCTGCTGTACATCCCCAAACTGGGCCTCAAGTACCCGATCGCCGAGGGCACCCAGAAGCAGCAGGTGCTCGACAAGGGCCTGGTCGGCCACTACACGGGCACCGCGATGCCGGGGGACAAGGCAGGCAACTTCGCGGTCGCGGCGCACCGCACGACGCACGGTCAGCCGTTCCGGAAGATCGGCCAGTTGGCGCCCGGTGACAAGATCGTGGTGGAGACCTCCACCGCCTTCTACACCTACGAGGTCGCGGGCGGCATCCCGGAGACGCCGCCGACCAATGTGTCGGTCATTCAGCCGGTGCCCAAGGGCTCGCCGTTCACCCAACCGGGTCGTTACATCACGCTGACCACGTGTACACCCGAGTTCAGCGCCCGCGGACGCCTGATCGTGTTCGGGAAGATGCTCGAGGAACGGCCGAGGAGCCAGGGCAAGCCCGCCGCGCTCACCGGCTAGTCCCGCACCCCCGGGAGGCCCGCCGTGAGCCCTGTCGCCGTCAGCAAGCGGATCGCGGCGGTGGCCGGGGCCGCGGGCGAGCTGATGATCACACTCGGCGTGGTGGTGGCGCTCTTCGCGGCCTGGTCGCTCTGGTGGACGGACGTGATCGCGGACCGGGCGGCGGCGCAGGCCGGCGCCCGGTTGCGGGCCGGCTGGAACGCGGCCCCGGCCGACCGGGGCCGGGTGGAGGGCGCCGGTGCCGGGGCCGTCGGCTTCCTGCACGTCCCCGCCCTGGGCCGCGGCAACGAGGTGCTGATCAGGTCCGGCACCGGCCCCGAGGTCCTCGACACCGGCGTGGCGGGCCTGTACGAGGCGCCGTACCGCTCGGCGATGCCCTGGGACACGGAGGGCAACGTCACCCTGGCCGCCCACCGGGACGGGCACGGCGCGCGGTTCCACGACCTGGACCGGCTCGGCCCCGGCGACCCGGTGGTCGTCGAGACCGACGACCACTGGTACGTCTACCGGGTCGACGGCGTCCTGCCGGAGACCTCCCCCGGGAACACCGGGGTGATCGCCCCCGTCCCCGAGGGCTCGCCGTACCGGAGCCCCGGCCGCTACATCACCCTGACCACCTGCACGCCCGTCTACACCTCGCTGTACCGGCTGGTGGTGTGGGGGAGCCTGGTGCGGGTCGATCCGGTGGACGCCCGGCGCACTCCGCCGCCCGAACTCGCCTGAGCAGTGCCCGGGGCTCCTCCTGGCCCCGGGAACGCCGGAGGGGGCGGGGCGGGGGGGGGCCCCCCCGGGCGGGGGGGGGGGGGTGTGGCGGCGGGGGGGGAGCCCGGGTGGGGGTGGGGGGGGTGGAGGGGGCCCGGGGCGTGGTGCT